>NZ_NOIW01000228.1:0-2604 GCF_002708645.1 Sphingobium sp. IP1 | reverse complement strand
TGCTGATTCCGAGGGAAGCCGCCCCCTCATTCCGAAATGATGCCGCCCCCCTGTTCCGAGAATTACTCGCCCCCTGATTCCGAGATGATGTCGCCCCCTTTGCGGGGATGACGATGAAGGTCCGCTGCTGGGATTAGGTTTGCTTCCTTTGGGTTGTCCGAGGGAGGGAGCCGATGTCGGCGGAGCGATTGAGTATGCGACGGGTTCGCGAGATTTTACGGTACCGGTTTGAGCAGGGGCTGGGTCACAAGGCGATTTCGTATCGGGTGGGCGCCGCGCCCTCGACGGTGCGCGAGACGCTGAGGCGGGCAGCGGTCGCGGGTCTGGCTTGGCCGCTGGGCGCGGATGTCAGCGATGCCGTTCTGGAGGCGGCGCTTTACCGCGCGGCTGGCACCAAGACCGGCCATCGCCGCTGCCCTGAACCGGACTGGGCAGCGATCCATCGCGAGTTGAAGCGCAAGCATGTGACGCTGCAGATCGTGTGGGACGAATATATCGCTCAGCATCCGGAAGGTTATCGCTACAGCCGGTTCTGCGATCTCTATCGTGGCTGGGCGGCGAAGCTGCCGGTCACGATGCGGCAGACCCACGCCGCCGGCGAGAAGCTGTTCGTCGACTATGCGGGCGACAAGGTGGCTGTCGTGGTCGACCGGCTGACCGGCGAAATCCGCGACGCGCACATCTTCGTGGCGGTGTTGGGTGCATCGAGCCTGTCCTATGCCGAGGCGAGCTGGACCGAGACGCTGCCCGACTGGATCGCGGCGCACGTGCGGGCGCTGGAAGCCTTCGGCGGCGCGCCTGCCCTGTTCGTGCCGGACAATGCCAAGGTCGCGGTGATCAAGGCCTGCCTTTACGATCCACAGGTCAACCGCAGCTATGCCGAGATGGCGGCACATTACGACAGCGCGGTGCTGCCGACCCGTCCGCGCCGCCCACGCGACAAGGCCAAGGTGGAGGCCTGCGTGCTGATCGTCGAGCGCTGGCTGTTCGGGCGCCTTCGGCATCGGATCTTCTATAGCCTGGCCGAACTCAACGCCGCGATCGGCGACCTGCTCGCCGACCTCAATGACCGCCGTATCATGCGCCGCGTGGGCCAGACCCGGCGCCAGCTGTTCGAGGCCATCGACAGGCCTGCGCTGAAAGCTCTGCCGCTGGAACCCTATGTCTTCGCCGAATGGCGGCGGCGGCGCGCTGGTCTCGATTATCATGTCGAGATCGAGCGCCATTATTACTCGGTCCCGTATCGCTTCGCGCGCGAGCCGGTCGAGGCGCGGATCACCGCGCGTACGATCGAACTGTTCCACAAGGGTGAACGGATCGCCGCCCATATGCGCGGCTCCGGCAATGGCCGGCACACGACGATATCCGAGCATATGCCGTCATCCCACCGGCGCTTCGCCGACTGGACGATCGAACGCATCGCCACCGAGGCGGCCGCGATCGGCCCCTGTGCCGCCCTGCTGTGCGAGAAAATCCTGACCGATCGCCCGCATCCCGAGCAGGGCTTCCGGGCCTGCCTGGGCATCGTGCGCCTGGTGAAGGGCTTCGGCCGCGAACGGGTCGAAGCGGCGTGCAGCCGGGCGCTCGATATCGGCGCACGCACCTATGGATCGGTCCGATCGATCCTCGACAACCGGCTCGATCAGGCGCCCGCGCCCCGGCAGGCGCGCGACGATCGGACGATCACCCACCCGAATATCCGGGGTTCCCGCTACTATCACTGAAGGAGATCATGATGCTTCAACATCCCACTCTCGACCGGCTGAACGCAATGGGGCTGGCTGGCATGGCCAGGGCGTTCGACGAACTGGCCGCCAATGCCGAAGCCGAGCGGCTCACCCATCCCGAATGGCTGGCGCTGCTGCTCGACCGCGAATGGAGCTTCCGCCACGACCGCAAGCTGGCCGCCCGGCTGCGGTTCGCCAAGCTGCGCCATCAGGCAACCCCCGAGGATGTCGATTATCGCAGCCATCGAGGTCTCGACCGGGGGCTGTTCCTCAAGCTCGTCGCTGGTGACTGGATCGCCGCTCGCGACAATCTCGTCATCTGCGGCCCGACTGGCGTCGGGAAATCATGGCTGGCCTGCGCGCTAGGCCATAAGGCCTGCCGCGACGACCGTTCGGTGCTGTATCAGCGGGTGCCCAAGCTGTTCGCCAGCCTGGCGTTGGCACGCGGCGACGGACGCTACGCCCGCATCCTGGCCAAGCTCGGCAGCGTTCAGCTCCTGATTCTTGATGACTGGGGGCTTGAGCCACTCGATGCTCATGCCCGCTACGACCTCCTCGAAATCCTAGAAGAGCGTTATGGCCGTCGCTCGACGATCGTCACCAGCCAGCTGCCGATCGCGGCGTGGCACGAGGTGATCGGCGATCCGACCTATGCCGACGCCATCCTCGACCGGCTCGTCCACAACGCCCACCGCCTGGACCTCGACGGTGACAGCATGCGCCGGGTCAAATCCCCTTCAGAGGCTTGACGACCGGCACGAACGAAATAACAACAGACGTAGCCAGCACGGCCCTGTCTCCGGGGGGGCGACATCATCTCGGAACGAAGGGGCGCAATCATCTCGGAAACGAGGGGCGGCTTCATCGGAATCGGCAG
>NZ_NOIW01000227.1:0-2685 GCF_002708645.1 Sphingobium sp. IP1 | reverse complement strand
CTCGATAATCGCCCATTCCCGATCTGTCAGTTCGTACCGCCGCCGTGCCATCAAGCCCTCCAACTCTGGAGGCCTCTGAATCACGCCAATCGCCAATCCTCAAGGCTTTTTATGAGTTTACGGCCTAAAAGGTCCAGCAGGGTAAAATAGCCGGCATCGCCCGGATTGGGATCGGGCGCGACGTCGATTTCGCGATCGAGCGCATGTTCACGAGCGCGGATCAGCCGCTTCATTGCTGCCTTGTAAAAACCGGGCGTGTCCATCAACCGGACATGACTGCCCCGTCGAATACCGCGGCAATTCCGCATGATTGTCCAAATCCCGCGCGCCCTGGCCACGACGCGAGCGGCATGCTCCTCTAGCTTGGCCCAAGGAGACGCCGACCCGCATGGCTGCGTCATGGCGGGAGGATCAACAGGGTGGCGAGCATGGATGCGCCGATCGTCGGCACATATCGCACCGTCCGCTTCCGCGCCGGGCCGGTAGATGCGATCGCGAGCGATGTCGATCTGCTGATCGTCGGCATGCCGGTCCTGTCCGCCACGAGCCGGATCGATCCTGGCGCCTGCGCGCTCGACGCCGCCCTGTCAGGCACCTTGTCGCAATTGCGCGCGGGCAGCCTGTTCGACGGCAGGTTCGGCGAGACGATGATCCTGTCCAGCCCGCCGCCGCCGGTGCGCTGTCGGTCGCTGATGATCGTGGGCATGGGAGAGATAGACGATCTGGATGCCGAACGGCTGGGCCGGCTGGCCACCGTGGCGATGCGCGCGGCGCTCCGGCTCGACAGTTGTTCGATCGCCTGCCTGCTGCGGCTGCTCGATCCGGCGGCAACGAAGGTCGCGCAACGCGCCGCCTCCCGTGCGATGATGGCCGGCGTGCTCACGGCGCTGGACGCCTATCTCTCTCCCGGTCCCGCTCCCGACCGGTTCGCCGGCCTGAACTGGACCTTCGACCAGCCCGACAGCGCCGCCGACGTGCTGAGCACGATCATCGCACAATGGCCGGCCGCGCCGCGATGAGGCGCGACTATCGCATGGACTTGGGAAGCGGAACACGCCACTCTGGCGCGATGCAGCCCGGTCCGATCCACAGCCACGACATGCAGCCTGCGATCACCCCCATATCGATCCTGGTGGTGGACGATCATGCGCTGCTGCGTGAGGGCGTGCGGGCGATGCTGGCGACCCAGGCCGACATGCGGATCGTCGGCGAGGCCGACAATGGCCGGCGCGCGGTAGAGGAATATGCGCGGCTGCGCCCCGACATCGTGCTGATGGACCTGCAGATGGCGGAAATGCCGGGGCTCGACGCGATCGCCGCGATCCGGGCCCTCCATCCCGACGCCCGGATCATCGTGCTGACCACCTATTCGGGTGACGGCCGCGCGATCAAGGCGCTGCGCGCAGGAGCGATGGGCTATCTGCTCAAGGCCAGCCTGCGCAAGCAGTTGCTCGACGCGATCCGCTCGGTGCATCTGGGCGGCAAGCATCTCGACGCCACCGTCGCCACCGCGATCGCCCTGCACGTGCTGGAAGACCCGCTGACCGAACGCGAGATCGCGGTGCTTTCACTGGCGGCCTGGGGCAATAGTAACAAGCAGGTCGCGGCGAGACTCGATATCAGCGAAGAGACGGTGAAGGGCCATATGAAGTCGATCTTCTCGAAGCTCGACGCGACCGATCGCACCCATGCGGTGACGCTGGCGATCAAGCGCGGACTGATCGACCTCTGACGACACGGCGCGCGGGCGCCCCTTTGCATCGGAATGATCGCTAACGCGTCAGCCTGATCCAAGATCGGGCGGCGGCGGACAGCTATGATCGCGCGCGTCAGGCCAGTGACTGATCATTTCTATTTTTTAGAACAAGTCGGCGCATTTTATCTGGATATTTCGGATCAGGCACGCCGGCTAACACTGTCTTCACAGCAGCGACGACTGCTCGAAACCAAGGAGCCGACCCATGACGATCACCGCCACGCCGACGCCGGGCAAGTCCCTCATCTCGCCGACCGACCACACTTTGGTCCTGATCGACTTCCAGTCGCAAATGGCCTTCGCCACCAAGTCTATTGCGCCAGAACTGCTGCGCAACAATGCCGCCCTCATCAGCCGCGCCGCCAAGTCGTTCGGCGTATCGACCATCCTGACCACCGTTGCCGAAAAGAGCTTTTCGGGGCCGATGTTCAGCGAAATCACCGACGCCTTCCCCGGCCAGCCCCTGCTCGACCGCACCAGCATGAACACCTGGGAAGATGCCGCCGTGATCGAGGAAGTGAACCGCATCGGCAAGGAGCGGATCATCTTCGCCGGCCTGTGGACCAGCGTCTGCATCGTCGGCCCGGTCGCCTCCGCGATCGACCAGAGCTTCGACGTCTATTTCATCGCCGATGCCTGTGGCGACATCAGCGAGGAAGCGCATGAGCGCGCCGTGCAGCGCATGATCCAACTCGGCGCCAAGCCGATGACCTCGCTCCAGTACATGCTGGAACTGCAGCGCGACTGGGCCCGCACCGAAACCTATGAGTCCACCACCGGCATCGCCAAGGAATTTGGCGGCGCATACGGCCTGGGCATCAAATATGCGAAGGCCATGTTCGGCGCCTCCGAAGGCGGCCACTGACCTGCGCCAGGGACCGGCGGTGCCTCCCCCTCTCCCCCTGCACCGCCGGGTCCTTCCCCTTTCC
>NZ_NOIW01000226.1:0-2692 GCF_002708645.1 Sphingobium sp. IP1 | reverse complement strand
CCTAAGCCCCCTCCTTGTCCCCATAGACAAAGGCCCGCCGCCCCGACCGCAGCACCACTTCCCGCCGGACATAATCGACCTCATAGGCGTCGACGCTGGCGACATCCGCTTCCGTCAGGCGGAACAGCAGCCCTTCCACCGCATCCTCGGGATCGTCGCTCGGCTCGACCATCGGGTGCCAGCGCGTGCCACTCTTGGCGATCACGTCCGGGTCGCTGATCTCGATCATGCGCTGGCAATAGCCCGGCATCGCATCCGGCTCGCCCTGCACCAGCCGGCCGAACAGCGCCATCTGCACCTCCGCCAGCCGCAGCGTGCCATAGGAAAAGAGCAATATCTCGGTCATCTTCGCGCTCCTTCCGCTCAGCCCAGAGCCGCGTTGACGATGCGGATCTGGGTGAATTCCTCCACCCCGGCCAGCCCCTGGTGCCGGCCGATGCCCGATTGCTTGGCGCCGCCGATCGGCACGTCGAAGGGCAGATCGAACAATCGGTTGACCCAGACCAGTCCGCTGTCGATCCGCGCCGCCATCGCCTGCCCGCGCGCTGCATCGGCGGTCCACACCGACGCGCCCAGCCCATAGGGGCCGTCATTCACCCGGCGGACCAGTTCTTCCTCGTCCTCATAGGCGAGCAGCGGGATGATCGGCCCGAACTGTTCTTCCTGCACCAGCCGCGCCGCGTCGGGCAGGTCGGTGACGATGGTCGGCGCAATATAATAGCCGTCCCCCTCGATCGCCGCACCGCCATGCAGCACCCGCCCCTGCGCGCCCGTCTCCGCCAGCAGGTCGACCAGCCGCGCATATTGCGCCGCATTCTGCACCGGACCGATCGTCGTGCCGGCCGCCCGCCCGTCGCCAACCACCGCCCGCTCCGCGCATTCGACCAGCGCCGCGCCCAGCGCCGGCATCAGCGCGCGCGGCGCATAGATGCGCTTGACGCCCAGGCAGACCTGCCCGGCATTGCCCATCGCCCCGTCGAACAGGATCGGCGCCACCGCCGCGACATCGGCATCGTCCAGCAGGATCGCCGGATCATTGCCGCCCAGTTCCAGCGTGAAGCGCTTCACCGTGTCGGCCGCCGCCGCCATCACCCGCCGCCCGGTCGCGGTCGATCCGGTGAAGCTGACATGGGCGATTCCCGGATGCGCCGTCAGCATCGGCCCGACATCGCCGGCATCGCCCAGCATCTGCACCACCCCGGCGGGGAAGATGTCGGCCGCCAGCGCGCCCAGCATCAATGTCGTCAGCGGCGTCGTCGGCGCGGGCTTGGCGATCACCACATTGCCCGCGATCAGCGCCGGCGCGAGCTTGAGCGCCAGCAGCAGCAGCGGATAATTCCACGGCACGATCGCCGCCACAACGCCCAGCGGATGGCGCTGCTCGACCACGCGCTCGGCCGCGCTCTCCTTCAGCACCACCGACTCCAACCGCAACCCGGCATGATAGCGCAGCGCCGCCACCGCCCCCTCTATCTCGCCCCGCGCCTCGGCCAGCGGCTTGCCCTGTTCCTGCGTCAGACACGCGGCGAACTCCGCGGCCCGCCCCTCCAGCGCATCGGCCAGCGCCACAATCCGCGCGCCACGCGCGGCAAAATCCAGCGCGCGCCAGCCGGCAAAGGCCCGCTGCCCGGCAGCCACCGCCCGCTCCACCTGCGCCGCATCGGCACAGGGCGCGGCGGCAAAGACCTGCCCGTCCGCCGGATTGACAAGGTCGATCGCGCGCGCGCCATCAACCAGCTCACCATCGATAAGAAGCTGCATCCCGCCCCTCTACCGCAGCCATGCCATGCTGCAAGCCTGTCCTACAGCGGTGCGATCCGCTAGACCCACTTCATAAGTGCCAGCGTTCCGCATCGGGGGAGTATATGCACGAAAACCGCATTGGCGGCCTCGCCATCATGGCCATCCTTGCCTCGCTCACCGGGTGTCGGCAGCCAGTTCAGGACACCACAACCCTGCAGACGATCGAACGGGAAGCCAAAGCCTTGGCTGCGCGAACGCCCGCCAGCCAACAATTCGTGCCCAAAAGCCGTTGGCCACATCACATTGCGCAGCTCGATCCCATGAGCGTCACGATTTCCCCCGATGGCGTCGACATTCTGACAAAGCCCTATTTTGACGGCGGCTGGGGCTATTTCATCACGCATGATAGCCGGAAAGGTCCGCCGTCAGGCCCACACTTCTCCAAGATCGGCCATGATATCTACTGGTATCAGCCCGATTGATGGCCCGCATAGTCCTCGCTGCACGGCGCACAAAAGCGAGCGGGCTTGCGCGCAACAAGATTTCCAACAATTGTTCCAAAATATCAGAATGTGCGGGAAATATGCGAAGTTAAGCGAGGGATTTCCTATTTTTCCGCCGGCGCATCGACCCGGTCGCCATGGCTTTTGGGCGTCGAATTGACCAGGAAGTCGACCGGCGCGCCGCTCCTGTTCTGCGCCCGGTGCGGCACGCCCGGCGGCACGTCCAGCCCCTGACCCGCTTTGAGCACATGGGTCACCCCGCCCGCCTCCAGCGTCAGTTCGCCCGACAGGACATAGAAGAACTGCCGCGCCCGCTCATGATAATGGCGCACTTCCGCCCCACCCGGCACGATCCGTTCCTGGATCACCGACATCTCGTCGCGCTTCACCAGATGCCAGCCATCATTGCTGCCGCCCCAGACATAATGTTCGGCACTGGTCTTATC
>NZ_NOIW01000225.1:0-2694 GCF_002708645.1 Sphingobium sp. IP1 | reverse complement strand
ACCCAAAACGCCCAGTGTCGCGGGATGGAGCAGCCCGGTAGCTCGTCAGGCTCATAACCTGAAGGTCGTAGGTTCAAATCCTACTCCCGCAACCAAATCACAACACACACACGCACGCCGCCTCGGATCATTCCGCGGCGGTTTTTCTACGCCTTTTTTGGCGGATTTGCGCCGTTTCCTGGGGGGGCAGCGCCGCCCATCGGATCGCGCCTGATGCCAGGACGTCGATTTGCTTTTGGGGGTGTTTTGGAGGGTAATGCCTGTGCCCAGCAGGAGATACCCCCTATGCTGCTCAAGGAACTCGAGGTTCGCTACGCCAGCCGGCGATCGAAGGATTACAAGCTCGGTGATGGCGGCGGCCTCTATCTGCTTGTCCGTCCGACCGGATCGCGCCTCTGGCGCATGAAATATCGGCTCGACGGCAAGGAGAAGCTGCTCTCGTTTGGGCGCTACCCGGAGGTTACCCTGGCTGAGGCGCGGCTGCGCCGCGCTGAGGCCAAGCTGGCCCTTGCGCGGGGCGAGGATCCTGGTCCCAGGGCGGCATCGCCTGTGACGCGCTTTGAGGCCGCTGCGCGGGCCTGGCATGGCAATCGGGCGAGCGGGCTGGAGCCGGGGCATGCGGCACGCATATTGTCGCGTCTGGAGCGCGACGTGTTCCCGTCGCTCGGGCAGCGCGATCTCAAGGACATCACTGCGGGCGACGTGCTGACGATGCTGCGGGCGGTTGAGGCGCGCGGCGCGCTCGATGTCAGCCGCCGGCTACGTCAGCATGTGAGCCAGGTCTATCTCTTTGCCATCCCGCAGGGCTGGGCCACCCATGATCCTGCTGCCGGGCTTGCTACCTTGCTGCGGCCCAAGCCTCGGGTCCGGCATATGGCCCGGGTTGGGGCAGGGGAGTTGCCTGCCCTTGTTCGGGCGATCGACGCCTATGACGGCGATGAGAATCCCCGGCCACGTGCGGTCACGCGCGACGCGCTCTTGTTCACGCTGCTGACCTGGGCGCGGACCAATGAAACCCGCTATGCGACATGGGAGGAGTTTGAGGGGCTGGATGGCCCTGATCCCATCTGGCGGGTGCCGGCCGAGCGAATGAAGATGGGGCGTGAGCATATCGTGCCGCTTTCGCGGCAGGTGGTTGGGTTGCTGGAGAGCGTGCGCGTTTACAGCCGGGGGCCTTATGTCTTTGCCGGCGACAAGCCTGCGCTACCGATATCGCAGAACACGATGATCTATGGCTGCTACCGCATGGGCTATCGCGGCCGTCAAACGGTACATGGGCTCCGAGGCCTTGCCTCGACCTGGGCCAATGAAGCGGAATGCTATCGGCCAGATTGGATCGAGATGGCGCTGGCCCATGCTGATCGCGATGATGTGCGTGGCGCCTATAACAGCGCCCTCTACCTTACGCCGCGTCGGCGGATGCTGCAGGCGTGGGCTGATCATGTCCTGGGCATGGTCGCGGTGCCGCAGGAGGCGCTGGTCGCGTGATAACAGGGTAATGCGGGGATCGGCTCTGCCGTTCCCCGCATAGCTATGCTCAGGCCGGTTCGGCGACCTTTGTCTTGCGTGGGGTGCGAGCCGGCTTGGCAGTGGCAGCGGCTTCCGCGCGCGGCTTGCGGCCGAGGCCGATCTTGTGGGCCAGTTCCTTGCGCTGCGCAGCATAGTTAGGTGCGACCATCGGATAATCCGCAGGCAAGCCCCACTTGGCGCGATAGTCCGCGGGGGTCATCTGATAATGGGTCATCAGGTGACGCTTGAGCATCTTGAGCTTCTTCCCGTCTTCCAGGCAGACAATATAGTCCGGCTTGATCGACGCGCGCACAGAAACCGCAGGCTCGGGCTTCACTTCTTCAGCAACCGCAGGTTCGCTCAGGCTGGCGAGAGCGCCATGCACATTGGCGATCAGGCTAGGAAGATCATTGATCCCAACGCTGTTGTTGCTGACATGGGCAGCGACAATATCGGCGGTGAGCGTGATGAGCGTTTCTTCAGCGGACATTTTTATCCCTTCTTTGTAGCGACCAGTTATTTTGCTGGATGGCAGAAGGAGGATCGGATTACCAGTGTGCGTTCGATGAACTATTGCTCATGTTCGTCTATCGGATTGAGGGAATGTTGAGGTCATTGTGTAATCATTGCTTCGTTACACCTCATGTCGAGGCGGACCCTTCGCCAGGTTTGACACCAAACTAGGCCGCCAGGCGGAAGTTTAGTGCGTGACCATGCGTCCCGGGGCGGATGAACAACTCTCCGATGATGACAAAATGTTTCCCGATTTCTTCGCCCCGGAACTCCTGAAGAGCGTTAACGATTTCGTGATGCGAAGGAGGCGATCGATGATGGCATCGCTTCGCCAGGAGAGACGCTATGCCGGATGTCTGCGACCTAGACGATGCGAGCTTGATCGCGATCTGGAACGATGCCGACCCCGAAAATCTTTCCGATTATGAACGCGAGGTCATCGAGGAGATGAAAGCGCGTGACATCGTCCCAAGATGAATGAGTAGCCCCTAGTTTTCTAGCGCGTAGACTCATTACGCACTGCACCAGATGCGCACGCAGATGAGCTTGATGGCTGCGAGGAAGTTGGCAGGGTCTTTGTCATAGCGGGTGGCGATGCCACGGAACTGCTTGATGCGGTTGAAGAATCGTTCGACGAGGTTTCGCTGTTTGTAGAGCCACGGCGAGAAGGCG
>NZ_NOIW01000224.1:0-2701 GCF_002708645.1 Sphingobium sp. IP1 | reverse complement strand
CTGCTGCAACGCGACCGCAGGCGGCAAACCGTCGATCGCGTCGACCTCCGGCACGCCGGCCTGGTCGATCAGGCGACGGGCATAGGGCGCAACCGATTCCAGATAACGCCGCTGGGCTTCGGCATAAAGGGTGCCGAACGCCAGCGATGACTTGCCCGAGCCCGATATGCCGGTGAACACCACGAAGGCGTCACGCGGTAGATCGACGTCAATATTTTTGAGGTTGTTCTGGCGCGCGCCGCGAACCTGCACGCAAGCAGGCGGCCCCGCATGCCCATGATCGGTGGCCGGCGTCGTCGCGTGAATATCCTTGCTCTTCAATTCAGTCTTCCTGCCATATCCGCCCGTGCGGCCCGTGGTTCATCACAGTCGGGCAACAGATGAACACATTTCCGACCCAATGCATCCAACGGCCAGGCTGGCCTGATGTTCGGCACCTTTGAAATATTTTTCCAGCATCAGACAAAGGTTACGACAAAACCATTTTTCCCGTTGGGTCGCACGACGAGGCCACACGCACTCCGCTGGTAAGCGTCTGGGCCAGGCGGCCCTGGTCCGTGCCGCTATAGACATGTAACGATCGCACTTCGACGCTTGTTACCGCATCGCGACGCGTTGCCCATTTGCCAGAGCGCGCGTCATCATGGCCGGGGTCGGGCCATGATGACGGCTGGCCTGTCAATCCGAGCGCCTGGCGCCGCGTCTTAGAACGCGACTGAACGGTCGACGTTGGCGGCGTCGAGGAAGAGGGGGAAGAAAATGCTGTCACCCGAGATAACCGGAGTGGTCATCCGGTACTTCCTCGATGTCTGGTGTTGCCAGAGGCGCTTTGGATCGGTGGGTCAGTAGTGAATGACCGTGCGGATCGACTTGCCTTCGTGCATCAGGTCGAACGCCTCGTTGATCTCCTCCAAACCCATGGTGTGGGTAACGAACGGGGCCAGATCGATATCACCTCTCATGGCGTCCTCGACCATGCCGGGGAGCTGTGTACGTCCCTTGACGCCGCCGAAAGCGGACCCCTTCCAGACGCGGCCCGTAACGAGCTGGAACGGACGGGTAGAGATTTCTTCGCCCGCGCCGGCAACGCCAATCACGATCGACTGACCCCAGCCACGGTGCGCTGATTCAAGCGCGGCGCGCATGACGTGGACGTTCCCGATGCACTCGAAGGTATGATCGATGCCCCAGCCCGTCATCTCGATCAGCACTTGCTGGATGGGCTTGTCATGGTCCTTGGGGTTGATGCACTCGGTCGCACCGAACTGGCGTGCCAGCTCGAACTTGGACGGGTTGGTGTCGATGGCGATGATGCGACCCGCCTTCGCCTGGCGCGCACCCTGAATCGCCGCGAGGCCGATGCCGCCCAGGCCGAACACGGCGACCGAGTCTCCGGGCTGGACCTTGGCGGTATTGTGGACTGCGCCGATGCCGGTAGTGACGCCGCAGCCCAGCAGGCAGACATGTTGGGGGTTTGCCTCGGGATTGATCTTGGCGAGCGAGACTTCAGCGACGACAGTATATTCACTGAAGGTTGAACAGCCCATGTAATGATAGAGAGGCTGGCCATTGTACGAAAAGCGGGTGGTGCCATCGGGCATCAAGCCCTTGCCCTGCGTCTCGCGGACAGCGACGCACAGGTTGGTCTTGCCCGACACGCAGAAATCGCACTTGCCGCACTCGGCTGTGTAAAGCGGAATCACATGATCGCCCGGCCTGACGCTGGTGACGCCCTCACCGACCTCGACAACGATGCCCGCGCCCTCGTGGCCTAGAACCACCGGGAAAACGCCCTCCGGATCACTGCCCGCTAGCGTGTACGCATCGGTGTGGCACACGCCGGTGTGCGTCACCCGGATGAGCACTTCGCCCTTCCGGGGTGGAGCGACATCGATTTCGACGATTTCGAGTGGCTTGCCTGCCTCGAAGGCTACGGCGGCGCGAGATTTCATCTTGGGATACCCTTGTTGGTTGAATCGGATTGCCGGTCGCGAGGCCCTTGCGTCATCCCCGATTCGCTGGGCACTCATACTGGATGGGAGTATCCTTGCCATACTCCCCGCCAGTATACAAGAGGTGGTCGAGCGAGGATCTCGAACCAGAGAAGGCATGTAGGGGTGGCTTCGCTTCGCAGGCCTTAACCTCTGTGTAGCCCACAGCCTGCGACCCGCCCATCGATCTTGAAGAGGCCATCGATCCTGGCGCGGTGAAAAACGCCGGAGGAGGCGCTCGCTTCGCTACGCCGGCAACAAAATTCAGGCCCGGAACGCCGAAAGCCTGCGCTCTGGTGAACAACAGCGGTTGGCTGGATACGAGGCTTTTGCTCAAACTGCGGGAGAGCACGGGCAAGAAGAGGAGCGCTGAAATCGTTACTTAAGATATGTACGCAGAATCTTCATTACGCCCTCCACGTCGTCCTCGTGATCGCTGCCCTCGCTTTTCACGGCCGAATCTGCACCGGCGCCGAATGTTTCCCTAAGGTGACTCTCCATCACTTCCGCCATCAGTCCATTTGTCGCGCCTCGCATGGCGACAATCTGCTGCAGCAGGGGAGTGCAATCGGCCCCGGCTTCGATCGCGCGTTCCAAAGCGTCCGCCTGGCCCTTAATACGCCGCAAGCGTGTAATGGCTCGCTTCTTGTCCTCTGATGAATGTGGCATCGCGCTTTCCCGAGAAATCGCTTCACCATACTATACAGGGG
>NZ_NOIW01000223.1:0-2767 GCF_002708645.1 Sphingobium sp. IP1 | reverse complement strand
GCCTCGTGATCCAGCACCATGCGCACCGCCCGTGCGCGAACCTCAGGTGCAAACTTGTTCGTCGCTTTGCTCATATCGGCTCCACTTACTCAGAAGTTGGAGCCTCCGGCAAACCCGGCGCGGTTCAGCCCCCCGATCGGCGCGCAAAAGGGACCCCCTTTCAAGGATGGCACGACTGTCGAGGAACGCGCCTTGCGCTGCGCGCGACGTAGGGAGGGCGGAGCCCGACCGGAGGCGCGCGCAGCGCAAAGCATCTTAATCCCGGCGTGCCGCGGGGATCAGTTTCGGTTCTTGAAGCGCCAGCTGTCATTGCCGGTCTCGATGATGTCGCAATGATGAGTGACGCGATCGAGGAGAGCGGTGGTCATCTTGGGGTCGCCGAACACCGTCGGCCATTCCCCGAACGCCAGGTTGGTCGTGATGATGACGCTGGTTTGCTCGTAAAGTTTGCTGACCAGATGGAACAGCAACTGCCCGCCTGAACGGGCGAACGGCAGATAGCCAAGCTCGTCCAGAACCACGAGATCGAGCCGGGAGAGCTGGGAGGCAAGCGCGCCGCTTTTACCGATCCGGGCTTCCTCTTCGAGGCGGGTCACCAGATCCACGGTGTTGAAGTAACGCCCTCGCGCCCCGGCGCGGACCACATTGGCGGTGATGGCGATAGCCAGGTGGGTCTTACCTGTGCCGGTGCCGCCAACCAGGACGACATTGCGCCGTGCGGGCAGGAACGCGCCACCGTGCAGCGAACGGACCAGCCCCTCGTTGATCGGCGTCCCTTCGAAGCGGAACGCATCGATATCCTTCACCACCGGCAGCTTGGCGGCCGCCATCCGGTATCGGATCGAGGCCGCGTGGCGGTGCGTTGCTTCCGCGCGCAGCAGATCGGTCAGTATCTCCATCGTTGTGCGCTGACGCTGGAGCCCTGTGGTTACGGCCTCATCGAACGCGCCGGCCATCCCCTTGAGCCCAAGCCCGCGCATCGCGTCGATCATGTCATGCCGCTGCATGGAAGTTCCTCAGTTGGTCGTAACGGGCACAGTCGGCGATCGGCGGATGCCGCAGGGCATTGTCCTCAGAAGTGACGATCGTCAGCGGTCGCGGCGGTTCGCGGCGCCGTGCCAGGATATTGAGGATCAGATCGTCGCTCGCCGTGCCGGTCGCCAGCGCCTCCCGCACGGCGGCCTCGACGAGTTCCAGGCCGTCGGTCAGCACGGCCGCCAGCACGCGCACGAACCGCCGGTCGGCATCATCGCCGTTGCCCAGCTTGCGTCGCAACCGCGCCAAGGCTGGCGGCAACTCCCAGTCCTGGAAAGGGGCGCCGTTGCGTAAAGCGCCGGGCTTGCGGGCCAGCACCGGCAGATAGTGCCAGGGATCATAGATGGTGCGGTTCCGCCCGAAGAAGCGGGGATGCTCGGCGACGACCTCATCGCCGCATCGCACGACAATGCGGTCGGCATAGGCCCGAACCTGCACCGTGCGCCGCGCCACCGTCGAGAGGACCGAGTATCGGTTGCGATCGTAGCTGATCAGGCAGGTGCCCGACACGCCGTGCTCGCTCTCGTTGAAGCCATCGAACGGCCCCAGCATCGACTGTAATGCAGGGCGTTCCATCTCCAGCATCTGCGCCACGGTCTGGTCGCCCTGCTCAGGATGGGCTTGTCGTTCGGCCCAGCGCCGGCACTCAGCTTCCAGCCAGCCATTGAGCTCCTCGAGGCTGGCGAACCGCAGACGGGGCTGGAAGAAGCGCCCTCGGATGGTCTGCACCTGGTTCTCGACCTGTCCCTTCTCCCAGCCTGCCGCCGGCGAGCAGGCCGTGGGCTCGACCATATAATGGTCGGCCATGATCAGGAACCGCCGGTTGAACACCCGCTCCTTGCCGGTGAACACGCTCGTCACCGCCGTCTTCATATTATCGCAGATGCCGCGCCTGGGCACGCCGCCAAAGAAGGCAAAGCCGCGCGCATGCGCGTCGAACAGCATCTCCTGGGTCTCGCGCGGATAGGCTCGGACATACACCGCCCGCGACGCACACAGCCGCATGTGCGCGACCTTTACCCGCATCGGCTTGCCGCCGATCTCGACATCCTCATGGCTCCAGTCGAACTGGTAGGCCTCGCCGGGCTGGAACAGCATCGGAATAAAGGCCGTCGTCCCGTCGCCGAAATCCCTGCGCCGCTCGATCTTCCACCGTGCGGCATAGCGGCGCACGGCATCGTAAGAACCCTCGAAACCCTCACGCACCAGAAGGTCGTGGATACGGGTCATCCGAAGCCGGTCACGCCGCCCTCGTAACTCGTTCTCTTCCAGCAGCCCATCCAGGCGATCCTGAAACGGACCGATCCGCGGCAGCGGCTGAACCTTGCGTCGATAATCAAATGCGCCTTCCGGCGCCCGGATCGCTTTGCGGATCACCTTCCGCGACACATGCAGATCACGCGCGATCGCCTTGATCGCCTTCCCGCCGGCATACTCACGCCGGATCCGAACCACTGTCTCCAAAACCAACATCCCGATCTCGCCGCCTGAATATCCAGACGGCTGTTTAAGCTATCGAAATGAGGGGGCCCTTTTAGACGCCGATCACCCCGCTAACGGGGTTCTTTTTGCACGCCGATCCACACCAGAGGCGTGAGCCAGTCGGACGAACGAGCAGATAGAGGCCGCCGCCATCACCGAGCTTGTAATCCTTCGATCGCCGGCTGGCGTAGCGAACCTCGAGTTCCTTGAGCAGCATAGGGGGTATCTCCTGCTGGGCACAGGCATTACC
>NZ_NOIW01000222.1:0-2845 GCF_002708645.1 Sphingobium sp. IP1 | reverse complement strand
ATGTTCAGCGCCTCGGTCGCGCCGGAGGTGAAGAGCAGCCTACCAGCCGGTGGCAGCAACTGGCCGATCGCATCGCGCGCCAGTTCCACCTGCGCCGCCACCATGCGCCCGGCGCGATGCGCGCTGTGCGGATTGGCGAACTGGTCACGCAGCAGCGGCACCATCGTCTCGAAGGCTTCGGGCGCCAGCGGCGTCGTCGCCTGATAGTCGAGATAGATCACCGGCCCGCCCGCTCCGCCATGGCGGTCCATGTGGCCAGGAAGCGATCGACATCCGCCGCGCTGGTCTGCGGGCCGAAACTCACCCGCACCACTTCGCCCGCTGCCGCCGCGTCCCAGCCCATCGCGCCCAGCACATGGCTGGTCTTGAGCGATCCGGACGAACAGGCGCTGCCCGCCGACACGGAAATGCCGGCCAGATCGAACTGGATCAATTGCGCCCGCGCCGACAGGCCGGGCATGCGATAGCTGGCGATCGCCGGCAGGCGCGGAGCATCGCGCCCGACGATCTGCCCGCCCGCCGCCTCGATCCCGGCGTCCAGCCTTGCCCGCAGCGCGGCCGCCACCGGCATCCAGTCGCCCCGTGCCTCCAGCGCCGCCGCCATCGCCATGATCGCCGGCAGATTTTCGGTGCCGGCGCGATAGCCCTGCTCCTGCCCGCCGCTGGGCTCCACCAGCGCCAGGTCGCGGATCAACAGCGCGCCGATCCCCGGCGGCCCGCCGAACTTGTGCGCGCTGATCGCGATCATGTCGGCGTCGGGCAGGGCCAGCTTGCCCGCACTCTGGGCGCAATCGGCAAACAGCAGCAACCCCGCGCGCCGGAAATCCGCCAGTGGCTGGATCACGCCCGTTTCGTTGTTCACATGCTGGATCGCGACCAGACTGCCCAGCGCCAGCTCCGGCAACAGCACCCGGCCATCGCCATCCACCGCCAGCCGTTCGGCATCCCTGGTCACGCGCAGCACCGCATCATGCTCGACCGGCGAGGTGATGATTCGCGCGGCCTTGGCGCGGGTCAGCGCGATGGCGATCGCCTCGCTCGCGCCGGAGGTGAAGAGGACATGGCCATCCCATCCCAGCGCCGCCGCGATCCGCCGCCGCGCATCCTCCAGCATCGCCCGCGCCGCGCGCCCGTCGCTGTGCGGGCTGGAAGGGTTGGCCCAGCCGGCCATCGCGGCGACCATCGCGGCCTGCGCCTGCGGCAGCATCGGGGTGGTCGCGGCATGATCGAGATAAAGGCGGTCGGCGGCCAAGCGGAACTACTCATTGATTGCGGAAATGGCGGCGGCATCTATATAGGCGGATTGCCGCGCTGCGCCAGCGTGAAGGCCATATGGCCAAGCCCCGGCGCGCGCACGGACCCTTTCCCCGCTGCCCCGTGGCAGCCCAGACCATAACAGGTGCCATGCCCGACGTCATTTTCCCCGGACCCGAAGGTCGCCTCGAAGGCCGCTTCAGCCCCCCGCCCCGCCCGCGCGCGCCGGTCGCCATGATCCTGCACCCGCATCCGCAGGGCGGCGGCACGATGAACGACCGCATCACCCAGGCACTCTACAAGACCTTCGTGAAGCGCGGCTTTGCCGTGCTGCGCTTCAACTTCCGTGGCGTCGGCCGCAGCCAGGGCACGTTCGACAATGGCATCGGTGAACTCAGCGATGCCGCAGCGGCGCTCGACTGGGTGCAGAGCTTCCACCCCGAAGCGCAGACCACCTGGATCGCCGGCTTCTCCTTCGGTGCCTGGATCGGCATGCAGCTGCTGATGCGTCGCCCGGAAATCCGCGGCTTCATCTCGGTCGCGCCGCCGGCCAATATGTATGATTTCTCGTTCCTGGCGCCCTGCCCCTCGTCGGGCATCATCGTCCAGGGCACGGCGGACGAAGTGGTGACCGCCAGCGCGGTGCAGAAACTGGTCGACAAGCTGCGCACCCAGAAGGGCATCACCATCCATCATGACGAGATCAAGGGGGCCAACCACTTCTTCGAGCATGAGCTGGACCAGCTGATGAAGTCGGTCGACAATTATCTCGACATGCGCCTGTCGCCGGACTCGCCGATCCGCTGAGGACCGGCCCGATCGGGATCATGGAGGGGCTGCCGCCGCGCAGCCCCTTTTTCTTTGCCCGCACGATCCGCCTGGTCGCCAGGACCGGAAATCTGCCGAGCCGCATCCAGTACCGGCCCGCAACCGAATGTCGATCAGCCTGACCTTCGTGATCTCCAGCCCCCGCCTCTGGCCTTTTGCAGCGGGACGCCCACCGTCTCCCGCCATGAAGCCTTGATGGCTGGCGCCCAGAAGGAGCGCCCTCCACTTACTCCACGGCTTCTCCCAAAAACTGACCTTGGCATACCCGTCATCCCGGACTTGATCCGGGATCCATTCAGCACTCCCTATCTGGCGTAGTGCAAAATGGATCCTGACCTCCGTCAGGATGACGCCCGTTGCGATTGGCAGGTTTCGACCATTTGTGGCCGCTGGAACATCCCCCCTAACTTCTCGGTAGCGGACAGTCGCTTGTGAACGTAAGCATGGCCACATGCGGACCGGCTTTATTTGCATTGCTACGTTGACGCTATGCGCATGCAACAGCCACGAAGACGTGGCTATTCCCATCGATCAGACCACCGGATTTCGAGACGGTTATCGTGTCGAAATCAAACGTTCAGGGAGCCTCGAATGGAACGGCCAGAACCTAAATGACGCTGAATTCGTATCATACATGTGAACCGCGCCGGGTTTGCCGGAGGCTCCAACTTCTGAGTAAGTGGAGCCGATATGAGCAAAGCGACGAACAAGTTTGCACCTGAGGTTCGCGCACGGGCGGTGCGCATGGTGCTGGATCACGAGG
>NZ_NOIW01000221.1:0-2942 GCF_002708645.1 Sphingobium sp. IP1 | reverse complement strand
GGTCAATATCTTGCCCAGCGCCTTTTCCAGTTCGCCGCGCAGCAGCGCGAAGTCGCGCTCCACGCCTTCGGCACGGCCGATCAGCACATGGTCGGCACCAGCCACACCATGCACAGGCAGCAATTCGCGTGCCAGGACGCGAAAACGGCGCTTCATCCGATTGCGGATGACAGCGCCGCCTATCTTCTTGGTCACCGTGATGCCGATACGCATCGCCGGATCGCCATCGCCGCGCTCACGCACCAGCAGGACGAATCCCGGCATGGGCGCGCGTCGGCCCCGATTCGCCGCCAGGAAATCCGCGCGCTTGCCCATGATGGCAGGCGCGGCCGGCGGCGTCAGGTCGCTCAGGCGCTCAGGCTCTTGCGGCCGCGGGCACGACGGGCGCGCATGATGTTGCGGCCACCGGGGGTCGCCATGCGAGCGCGAAAACCGTGACGGCGCTTCCGAACCAGATTGCTCGGCTGAAAAGTGCGCTTCATCGTTCATTCCTCAAACAAACTAGAGAATCAGGTATGACAAAAAAGGGCCGCCACACGGGGCGACCGCAAGTCAGGGGCCGTCCGATAGGGAAATGGGGCGGGGAAGTCAATGGCGCTGCGCCGCGCTTCCCCGCAAACGCCTGCTTGTCCCGCCCGAACCGCCGTCGGGCTTATTTGCCGCGGGCGCTCGTCACCGCGTCCTTGAGCGAATCATAGCCGACCGCGCCGTTAAGCACCTGATTGCCGATGACGAAGGTCGGCGTGCCGCTTGCCTGAAGCTTCTGGGCGAGGGCGATGTTCGACTGAAGCTCGGCATCATATTTGCTCGACGCCATCGCCGCTTCGGCATCGGCCTTGGTGATGCCGGCCTGGGTGGCGGCGCCGATGATCGATTCGCGGGTCACCTTGCCGGCGCCATAGAGCGCCTTGTGATAGGCCATGTAGCGATTGCGCTCGGCCGCAAGCAACGACACCTTGGCCGCGTCGGAGCTTTCCTCCGACAGGATCGGCAGTTCGCGATAGACGATCTTCACCTTGGCATCGGCGCCGACCAGCTTGGCAAGGTCGGGCAGCGAGGCGCGGCAATAGCCGCAGGCATAGTCGAAAAACTCGACCACGGTGACATCGGCATTGGCCGCGCCTTCCCATGCCCCGGCATAGGGCGTTTCGATCGTCTGGCGATTCGCGTCGATCGTGCCTTCCATCCGCTTGGCCTGCAGCTTCTCGATCGCCTGCGGGATGATCTCGGGATGCTCCAATATATAGTCGTGGACGATCTTTTCGATCGCGGCCTTGTCGCCGGTGGAGACGCTGCCGGGCGCCTGCACGGCAAGGGCGGTGCCGGCGGCGCCAGCGATCAAGGCGAGGGCGCCCAGGGTCATCTGCATTTTCCTGTTGGATAGGGCCGCACGAAAGCTGGGCCGGGTCTGATCTGTCATCTTCTCTTCCGCTTCTGCTCGACGGCAGCCCGCGAGACCATCGCGATATCCTGCGCCCGCAGATAGTCAACCGTTCCGGGCTTCAATCCCTGCATTGCCGCGTCCGCACTGCGCAGTGCCATACTGTCCTGCCCGATCATCGAAAAACGCTCGGCGCTGGCCAGCGCGGCGCGCGGCGTGTCCCCGCGATGCTCGTAGACGACGCCCAGTTGATACCAGGCGAAGGGATTTTCGCGGTCCCGCGCGATCGCATTGCGCAGCACGGTCTCTGCCTCGGCGTAATTTTTCTCATCCTCGGTCGCGATCAGCGCATGGCCCAGCAATACCGCGATCAGCGGCTGCTGCGTCTTGGCGACCGCCTCGCGCAGCGGCGGGATCGCCTCGCCAGGCCGTCCGCTCTCCAGCAGGATCTGGCCCTTCAGCTCCAGGAAATAGGGGTCATGCGGCGCCGCCGTCAGCAGCGCGTCCGCCTCGCTCAGTGCCTTCTCGGGATAGGCACTTTTATGCCAGGCATAGGCGCGCGCATAATGGGCCGGGATCGACCGGTCGCTCTCGGGATATTTGAGCAGCGTCTGCTGCGGTTCCGACACGAAGCCGATCAGCTTCGCCTTGATCCGCTCGAATCGCGCTTCCAGCTGTGGATTGGGCGGATTGTCCCAGGCCGGATCGACCGTATAGACCTCGCGCAGCACATTGATGCGCTCGCCCGACAGCGGATGGGTGCGGCCATAGCTGTTGTCCTGCGGGATCGCGAGGCGATATTCCTGATTCTGCAGCTTCTTGAAGAATTCCAGGCTGCCCTTGCCGCTCAGATGCGCGCCGCTCAGATAGCGCGCGCCGGCAAGGTCGGCGGAGCTTTCCTGCGCGCGGGAAAAGGCGAGATATTTGGACATGCCGACCTGCTGGCCCAGGCCCATGATGCCCATGCCCGCTTCCGCGCCGCCCGCCGCGATCGCCGCCGCGCCCAGCACCAGGCTCAGCAATGTGATGCTGGTCGCTTCCTTGATGCCGTCGGTGCGGATGACATGGCCGCCCTCGATATGGCCCAGTTCATGCGCGACCACGCCCTGCAACTGGTTCACATTGTCGGCCTGCGCGATCAGTCCGCTATGCACCCAGACATATTGGCCGCCCGCGACGAAGGCGTTGATCTCCGGGTCGTTGATCACCATCACCTGGACATTGCGCGGCTGCATGCCCGCCGCCTTGACCAGATCGCCCGACATGTCCGCCATGAACGCTTCGGTCTCGGCATCGCGCAATATGCTCTGGGCCAGCGCCGGCCGCGCCATCAGCATCAGCGACCCCAGCAGGAGCGCGACAAGGCGCAGCCACCGCGTCATCATGCAAAGCCTTGATGGGGAAGGGGAACAGGCATTGGCCCGATTTATGCCCTTCTCGCCCTGAACATCAAGTGAAGCCACGAAAAACGCCGCCATCCGACCCCTGGGGCTGGATGGCGGCGTGTTTCATTCAGGTCTGTGTCTTGGCCTTATTGGCCGAAGGTGCGCTGCCACCAGCC
>NZ_NOIW01000220.1:0-2957 GCF_002708645.1 Sphingobium sp. IP1 | reverse complement strand
GGGATGGGAACGGCTCACCAGCCTCGTCGCTACGGCCAAGACGTTGACGGACACCTTGGGCGATGATCCGCTGGCCTATGTTGATCAGGGGTATCACCGCTTCCGTCGGTATGCCCCGCGCATGCTGCGATGCCTCGACCTCAAAGCTGCGGCGGTTGCACGGCCTTTGCTGGACGCGGCTACCGTCATCGCTACCAAGGGCGCAGTTCCGGCGGCCGACGATTTCTTGCGCCCGCATTCCAAATGGCGGCGACAGTTGCGGGCGAAGGGCGATGATGATGCCCGCCTCCGGGAAGTCGCGGTCATGTTTCACCTGCGCGACGCGCTGCGCTCGGGCGACATATGGCTCGACCGCTCGCATCGATATGGTGACCTGCGCCACGTCCTCGTGCCGATGGCGGTCGCGCATGCCGCGAAGCTGGCGGTCCCGTCCGACCCGCATGTCTGGCTGGCTGACCGCAAAGTGCGTCTCGCTGATGGCCTTGCCCGGCTCGGTCGCGCCGCGCGCAGCGGTACAATTCCGAAAGGCAGCATCGAGGACGGCACGCTGCGCATTGATCGGCTCACCGCTGACGCGCCGGATGGGATCGAGGATCTGGTGCTTGATCTGTATCGCCGGCTGCCGCCCGTCCGCATCACCGATCTGCTGCTCGAAGTCGATACCGCGCTGGGTTTCACTGATGCCTTCACGCATCTGCGCACCGGCGTGCCATGCGGCGACCGAATCGGCCTGCTCAACGTCCTGCTTGCCGAGGGCCTGAATTTGGGTCTGCGTAAGATGGCAGAGGCTTCCAACACTCACGACTATTGGCAACTCTCCCGTCTCGCTCGCTGGCACGTCGAAAGCGAGGCGATCGACCAGGCGCTGGCCAACGTGGTCGCGGCGCAAGGGGCGCTGCCGATGGCCCAGGTCTGGGGTATGGGCAGATCCGCATCGGCCGATGGCCAGTTCTTCCCCGCCGCACGGCAGGGCGAAGCGATGAATACGATCAACGCCCGCTACGGCAACGATCCCGGCATCAAGGCCTATACCCACGTCAACGACCGCTTCGCGCCGTTTGCATCGCGGACCATTCCAGCCACGGTCAGCGAAGCACCTTATCTACTCGACGGGCTGACGATGAATGAGGCAGGGCGACGGATCGAAGAGCAGTACGCCGACACTGGCGGGTTCACCGATCATCTGTTCGGGATCAGCGCGATGCTCGGCTGCCGCCTTGTACTGCGCATCCGCGACCTCCCATCCAAACGACTGTACGTGTTCGACCCTGCCGCGACGCCGAGCGAATTGCGCCCGCTGGTGGGCGGCAAGGCGCGTGAGGCGCTGATCGTTTCCAACTGGCCCGATCTGTTCCGCTGCGCCGCCACCATGAGCGCTGGACAGGTCGCGCCGAGCAGCATCTTGCGCAAGCTCGCCTCCTATCCGCGCCAGAACGATCTTGCCTCCGCGCTGCGCGAGGTGGGCCGGATCGAGCGGACGCTGTTCATCATCGAATGGATACTCGACGTCGGCATGCAGCGCCGTGCACAGGTCGGCCTCAACAAAGGCGAGGCACATCATGCGCTGAAAAATGCCCTGCGCATCGGCCGTCAGGGCGAAATCCGCGACCGCACGACGGAGGGTCAGCATTACCGGATCGCCGGCCTCAACCTGCTCACCGCCATCATCGTCTACTGGAACACCCTGCACCTTGGCCATGCCGTTGAGGCCCGGCGCCGCGAAGGGCTCGATACCCCCGACCATCTTCTCGCCCATATTTCGCCGCTCGGATGGGCACACATCCTCCTCACTGGCGAGTACCTTTGGCCCAAGGACGCCGGCGCTTAGGGTGTCATTCCGCCCTCAGCCGGAACCGACCCCTGTATGGCAGTACCGTATCCTGCCGACAGCAATCACAGCTAGCGAGGTGAACGAAGGACGTGTTGATGACCTGACACGTAGCTTTGGAGCTTTAGTCGCTCGGTTGGAGGGGCAGATCGGTGCCGCGTGAGGTACTGGAATGCGAAGAGTTTTCTGAAATACAGGTCCGCATCGACACCTTAGTCGAGAATGGCGAACTCAAGATTGATGAACGGGTTATCGGTCGCGGCTACCTGAACGTCACTCTACGTGGGGGCCAGGTCGCGTTACGTGCCGATCGGCACGTTGGATTGATACCCCTCACGGATAGCTTAGCGGTTCGGGTACGCCCTCGAACCAGTATCGCCAACCTCTCCTATATGATCGCTCGGTCGGGTGTCGCTCCAGCGGCGATACGGGGTTTCTCGCGCGGTTATTTACCTCGTTTCGAAGTCAGCGAAGACCTGGAAAGGACATACGCTGAGTCACTCGTCCTAGGCGCTGAGCAAATAGCGTCTCGTGGGCTGATGAAAGGATACACCGCTGTCCGCAACCCGCCACCCTGGCGTGGTAGGCTATTACCTACGGAGACGATCCGATCGTACGCATCGCGGGGAGTCCGCTACAAGCATAGCTTCTCGTTTAATACGCTGAGTCCCAGCGTCGTTGAGAATCAGGCGCTCCTCGAAGCTCTGACTGTGGTTAAGCGATCAATCGAGGGTGATAATAGGTTCGCTGCTCTATTGGCGAGAACGAACAAGGTCATTAAGGCATTTGATAAGGTGTCACGCTGGCACGGAAGCCGCTCGTCTTTGATATCGGCACTTGGCCGAAAGATAAAACTAGTCGCGCCGCAGCTCTCGTTCTATAAAGACGCCCTGTGGTCTGCGCTACTCCTTCTACAAAGAACTTTACCTGACGTTACTGATGAGGGGTTAGTCAGGCTGGACTCTTTGATAATCGATGTTTCTAAAGTCTTCGAAGCCTACACGGGGACTGTCAGGATTTCCGTGTGCGGCCGGGCGGTTGATCATCAGGCCGCCATGGCTCTGATGAAACGTTCGCCGAAGATCACGGCAAATTGCGCCTTCGCCATGGTCCACTCACGTGGTGGCAT
>NZ_NOIW01000022.1:0-74878 GCF_002708645.1 Sphingobium sp. IP1 | reverse complement strand
CGCCCCAGCAATGCGCCGATCCAAGTCAGCGCGGGACCGCCATATAGCGGCTGATGCACGAAAGAAAAGCCCTCCTGACGATGGACTTCGCCTTTCCCTTTCCTTCCCGCCCAACCCATCTTAGGGATCAACGCCACGCCCACGCCCCTGCAACCGGAAACCTGCGCCGATGTCCGTCCAAGCCCCCTCGCCCAGCCAGATCGCACCGGCCTCGCCGCTGTTCCTGCGCGAGGACGAAATCCGGCGCGGCATCGAGATGCTCTATTTCGGCTATTCCGCGCTCACCCGATCGATCGACGAGGGGCTGGCGGCGCAGGGCCTGGGCCGCGCCCACCACCGCGCCCTTTATTTCATCTCGCGCCAGCCCGACCTGACGGTGAAGGATCTGCTGCGCCTGCTGGCGATCACCAAGCAATCGCTCGGCCGGGTGCTCAATGACCTGATCGAGCGCGGCTATATCGAGACCCGGCCGGGCAGCAGCGACCGGCGGCAGAAACTGCTGCGCCTCAGCGCCGCCGGGCGCGCGCTGGAGGCCGAGCTTTTCCGCGCCCTGCGCGAGAAGATGGCGGCCGCCTATGCCCAGGCCGGACAGGGGTCCGTCACCGGTTTCTGGCGGGTGATGGAGGGTCTGATCCCCGATGCCGACCGGTCGATGGTGTTCGGCCTCAGCGGCGGCTGATCGCGAAACCACGCAACCTTATGGCCGCTGCCGCGCTTTTACGAGCGTCGTGCGGAAAAGTGGGAACCGGTTTTCCGCTTAAAACGATGCGACAACGAGAGATTAGGCAGCGCCGCGTCAGATATGATGCGGCGCTGCCCAAGCCTTGCCAACGCAATGAGGAGACATCATGCGCGCACCCCTTCTGGCCATCACGGCCCTGTCCGCCCTGGGCCTGAGCCTGTCCGCCTGCTCGGAAAAGGCGTCGGACAATCTGGAAAATGCCGGCTCCGCGATCGGCAATGACGTCAGCAACGCCGTCGACGATGCCGGCGCCAAGATTGACAACGGCCTCGACCGCGCGGGCGCCGCGATCGACAATGGCGCGGACCGGATCGGCGCCGCGACCGACCGGGCGGCCGACGACGCCAAGCGCGAGGGCAAGGAAGCCAAGCAGGATGTCGGCGCCTCGCTGGAGCAGGCCGGCAAGGACCTGCGCAACGACAGCCATTGAGACGTGCCGGGCCTCCCCATGGGGAGGCCCGGCCTCAGGCCGCGACGCTATATCCGGGCGGCCTGGATGCGACTGGAAGTGGCTATTTCCATCTTCGTCATCCCGGCCCCTTCGACAGGCTCAGGCCCGGCTTGATCCGGGATCGCTTCAGCGCTCCCTATCCGCCGTAGTGCAGAATGGGTCCTGACTTTCGTTAGGATGACGCCTGTGGAGATTGTCGGATTTCGATCAAGAGCGGCCCTCGTTACCCCGGCCTTGAGCCGGGGTCCCGCTCCTTTATCTGTAGCATGGAAAAGCGGGATGCCGGGTCAAGCCCGGCATGACGGGATGGGGATGGACGCGAGCGACCAGAAGTGGACATTCCTCCCCGGAACGGGGAGGTGGCAGCGCGAAGCGCTGACGGAGGGGCAGATGCCTCTTAGCGCTGCGCTATCCGGCCTGTGCCCCTCCACCACTCGCTACGCGAGCGGTCCCCCTCCCCGTGCCGGGGAGGAATGCCTTGTTCCCACCCATCCCGGCCATTCGTCCGCGCTGCCTAGAACACCACGTTGCGCACGAAGCGCAGCAGGTCCGTTCCGCGATTGACGAAGACATAGGGGCGGTCGCTGCTGAAGATGAGGAAGTCGCCCGCCGTGATCGTGCGCGTGCCGGCATCCATCTCGACCGTCAGAACGCCTTCCACCACATAGAGCATCTCGTGCCAGTTGGCGGCGTCCGCCTCGGCCGGGTAGCGGTCGCCCGGCGCCAGCGACCAGGTCCATAGCTCCGCCTCGCGCGCGGCCGGCACGGTGCCGAGCAGGGTCGCGCGGCTATGCGCATCCTCGCCCTGCCAGGCAAGGGTATCGATCCGGCTGTTGTCGGGCATGTCGGGCGCGCGCACGACATGGGAGAAGCTGACATCGAGCGCCTGCGCCAGCCGGTCGAGCGTCGACAGGCTGACATTGGCCTCGCCGCTCTCGATCCCCACCAGCATGCGCCGGCTGACCCCGGCCGCGCTGGCCAGCGCATCCTGGCTCAGCCCCTTGGCGGCGCGCAGGCGGCGGATATTGCCCGCGACATGGGAAAGAACGTCCGGGCGCGGGACTTCGACTTGACTGTGCAATATATTGCTCATAACGCGATGTGCATTATGTTGCACAATGCCGCCCTCGACAAGAGCCCAGCACCCCGGCTGATGATCGGCCGTCCCGAACTCGCGCTGATCGGGATCACCGTGCTGTGGGGCGCGACCTTCCTGATCGTGCATCATGCCATGCAGCAGAGCGGGCCGCTCTTCTTCGTGGGGATGCGCTTCGGCACGGCGGCGCTGCTCGCGCTGCCGCTCGCCTGGCCGGTGTTGCGCGGCCTGACGGCGCGCGAACTGCTGGCCGGGTCGATGATCGGCCTTGGCATCTTCTGCGGCTACACGCTCCAGACCTGGGCGCTGCAGACCATATCCAGCAGCACATCCGCCTTCATCACCGCCGCCTATGTGCCGCTGGTGCCGATCCTCCAATGGGCGATATTGCGGCGGCGGCCGCGCTGGACCAGTTGGGTCGGCGTCGCGCTGGCCTTTGCCGGCCTGATCCTGATCGCCGCCCCGCGGGAAGGGCTGTCGCTGGGCAAGGGCGAGGCGCTGACGCTCATCAGCACCCTGGCGATCGCGCTGGAAATCATCTTCATCAGCCTGTGGGCCGGCAAGGTCGACATTGCCCGCGTCACGCTGGTGCAACTGGCGGTCACGTCGCTGCTCGCCTTCGGCCTGATGGCGCCGATGGGCGAGGCGATCCCGCCCTTTTCCTGGACGGTGATCCTGTCGGCCTGTGGCCTGGGCGCGATGACGGCGCTGATCCAGTTCGTGATGAACTGGGCGCAGCGCACCGTATCGCCGACCCGCGCGACCCTGATCTATGCCGGCGAGCCGGTCTGGGCCGGGATATTGGGCCGGATCGCGGGCGACCGCCAGCCGGCCACGGCGCTGGCCGGCGCGCTGCTGATCATCGCCGCCGTGATCGTGAGCGAACTGAAGTTCGAGCGGCGGGGCAAGGACTGATCCCTTCCCCCGGCCGCGCTTCGATCAGGCCCGCTTGAAGACCGGCGCGCGCTTTTCGAAAAAGGCCATGAACGCCTCCTGCGCTTCGGGCGAGGCCAGCGCTTCGCGGAACAGCCGGGCTTCTTCGGCGATGCGCGCCTGCAAGGCGGCGGGGTCACCCTTCATCAGCCGGCGCGTCGCCATCAGCGCCTGGGGCGGCTTGGCCATCAACGCCGCCGCCTTGGCGCGGGCATGGTCGAGCAGCGTTTCGCCTGTCACGATCGCTGTCACGAAACCGGCGCGATCGGCCGCTTCCGCATCCATCGGCTCGCCCAGCATCAGCATCGCCGCCGCCCTGGCATGGCCCATGATCGCGGGCGCGAGCAGGCTGGAGCCGGCCTCCGGCACGATGCCCAGATTGACGAAGGGCATGACGAAGCGCGCGTCGGGCGCGGCATAGACCAGGTCGCAATGGAACAGCATCGTCGTGCCGACGCCCACGGCAAGCCCCTGCACCGCCGCGACGATCGGCTTGTCGAAGGCGGCAATCGCGCTGATGAAATCGAAGGCGGCGGCGCCGCCCTCCGGCCCGGCCATGAAGTCCTTGAGGTCATTGCCGGCGCAAAAGGCGTCGCCCCGCCCCGCGAACAGCACCACGCCAATCTCCGGCCGCGCCGACGCATCGGCCAGCGCCGCAATCATCGCGCGGTACATCGGCCCGGTCAGCGCATTCTTCTTGTCGGGCCGGTCGATATGGATTTCGAGCACGCCGTTCGTCTCGATGATGGCGATATGGTCGCTCACGCAAATTCTCTCCCGATACTCTGTGCCAAGGCTGTTGGCCCAGAGGATGGGGCGGCGTCTATCCTTTTCCAAGCCCCTTCCCTATGCCCGGAATCATGATGACTCGCCTGCGCCTGATCCTCGATCCCTTCCTCGTCCTGCTGCTCTGCACCGTTGCCCTAGCGTCGGTCCTGCCCGCGCGCGGCCAGGGCGCCCATGTCGCGTCGATCGTTGCGGACGCGGGCATCGTGCTGCTTTTTTTCCTGCATGGGGCAAAATTGTCGCGCGAGGCGATCTGGGGCGGCGCCAAGGCCTGGCAACTCCATCTCGCGACTCTGGGCACGACCTTCCTCTTCTTCCCGCTGGTCGGCATCCTGCTGCAGCAGATCGGCGCGATCCCGGAGAATATGCGCGCGGGCCTGCTGTTCCTGGCGCTGCTGCCATCGACGGTGCAAAGCTCGATCGCCTTCACCGCGATTGCGCGCGGCAATGTCGCCGCTGCTGTCGTCAGCGCCTCCTTCTCCAACCTGCTCGGCATCGTGCTGACGCCGCTGCTGGTGGCATTGCTGATGCAGCGCGGCGGCAGCAACCTCATCTCCCTTTCCTCGGTCGAGGGGATCATGCTGCAATTGCTGTTGCCCTTCGTGCTCGGCCATCTGGCCCGTCCCTGGATCGGCGGCTTCGTGTCGCGGCACAAGACGCTGGTCGGCCGGGTCGATCGCACATCGATCCTGCTGGTGGTCTATTCCGCCTTCAGCGCGGCGGTGGTCGAAGGGCTGTGGCACCGGGTCTCGCGCGCGGAGCTGGCGCTGCTCGCGCTGCTCTGTATCGCCATGCTGGTGATCGTGCTGCTCTTCACCTGGGCGCTTGGCCGGCTGCTCGGCTTTTCCCGCGAAGATGCGATCGTGCTGCAATTTTGCGGCTCGAAGAAGAGCCTCGCTTCGGGCGTGCCGATCGCCGGCGTCCTCTTCCCCGCAGCGGCCGTCGGGCCGATCATCCTGCCGGTCATGCTGTTCCACCAGATTCAGCTGATGGCTTGTGCCCTGCTGGCACGGCGCTATGGGGCGCAGGCGGCCGATAGGGCCGATTCGCAGATGGCAACCATATCATGACCCAACCGATCCTGACCGACATTCCGATGGAGAGCTTCCTCTCCCATATCGACGCCGTAGCCGGCGCGATCGCCAAATCGGACTGGCGGCCCGACTATATTGTCGGCGTCGGGCGCGGCGGGCTGGTGCCGGCCACCTATCTGTCCCACGCCATCAGCCAGCCGATGCTGTCGGTCGACCTGTCGGCCCAGGTCGCGGGCTTTTGCGACGAACTGCTCGACAAGCTGGTGGCGATGGCGCTCGAAGGATCGCGCCTGCTGTTCGTCGACGACATCAATGACAGCGGCCGCACGATCAACCAGTTGCGCGCGGCGCTGGCCGGCGCGCCGGCCGATCATCTGCGCTTTGCCGTGCTGATCGACAATGTCAGTTCCGCCGCGAAGGTCGAATATCGCGCGACCACGATCGACCGCATCGTCACCAAGGACTGGTTCGTCTTCCCCTGGGAAGCGGTTGCTAGCCGCGCATCGATCCTGTCGGACTGGGGCGAAGTGCCCGAACGGACCAGCTGAGAATAGCTGTCACAAAAATTTAATGGAAATTCCCCGCCCGCTCGTTATACAAGCGTACAACTGCAATGGGGCATGCGGGGTAGATGGGCGAGACGGGATGCGGACCGGATCCGGACGCGGGCTATAGCCTGCCGGCATGGACCTATAGCGATCCCGAATTTTTCGCCGTCGAGACCCGCCGCATCTTCCGTCCGAGCTGGCAGATCGTCGCCCATGACAGCGACCTGCCGGCGCCGGGCGATTTCCATGTGCTGGACTATCTTGGCGAGAGCATCATCGTCATCCGCGGGGATGACGGCGAAGCCCGCGCCTTTACCAACGTGTGCCGCCACCGCGGCGCGCGCCTAGTGGACGGGCCCTCGGGTCGCACCAGAAAGCTGGTCTGTCCCTACCATGCCTGGACCTATGGTCTGGACGGATGCCTGACGGGCCTGCCGATGGCGGGCAGCTATGGCAGCCTCGACCGGTCCAGGCATGGACTTGCCCCTGTAGAAATCGAAAATTTCCACGGCTTCCTGTTCGTCCGGCTGGAGGATGATGGCGGGCCGTCGGTGGCGCAGATGATGGCGCCCTATGTCGACGAGATCGCGCCCTATCGCTTTGCCGAACTGCGCGCGCTTGGCCGCGTCACGCTGCGCCCGCGCGGGGTGAACTGGAAGAATATCGGCGACAATTATTCCGATGGCCTGCACATCGCGGTCGCCCATCCCGGCCTCAAGCGGCTGATGGGCGATGGCTATGGCGTCGAAGCCAGCCCCTATGCCGACAAGATGTGGGGGCCGATCCTCGATCGCCCGTCCGCCAACCTGTCCGAGCGCGCCTATCAGCATTTCCTGCCGGCCGTCCCGCATCTTCCGCCCGATCGGCAGCGGCTTTGGACCTATTTCAAGCTCTGGCCCAATTTCGCCTTCGACATCTATCCCGACCAGGTGGATTTCATGCAGTGGCTGCCGGTGTCGCCGACCCAGACGCTGATCCGCGAGATCAGCTACGCCCTGCCCGATGACCGCCGGGAGATGAGGGCGGCGCGCTATCTCAACTGGCGCATCAACCGCCAGGTCAATGCCGAGGATACCGAGCTTGTCGCCCGCGTGCAGGCCGGCATGGGGTCGGACAGTTTCACCGTCGGCCCCTTAAGCGACCAGGAAGTCGCGCTGCGCCATTTCTGCGCGCGGATGCGCACCATCATTCCGCAGGCGCGCCAGCATCGCGCGCCTGCCCCCGGCTGGAGCCACATCGCATGACCAAAGCCTATGACGCCGTCATCATCGGTGCGGGCCATAACGGCCTTGTCTGCGCCTTCTACCTGGCCCGTGCCGGCTACACGGTGCGCATGGTGGAGCGCCGCGATGTCGTCGGCGGCGCGGCGGTGACTGAGGAATTTCACCCCGGCTTCCGCAACTCGACCGCCAGCTACACGGTCAGCCTGCTCAATCCCAAGGTCATCCGCGACATGAAGCTGGCCGATCATGGCTATCGCGTGATCGAGCGGCCGATCAGCAATTTCCTGCCCCAGCCCGATGGCGGCTATCTGAAGCTGGGCGGCGGGCTGGAACGGACCCAGGCCGAGTTTGCCCGGTTCAGCGCGCGCGATGCCGCCACGCTGCCCGCTTATTATGACGCGCTGGAAATGGTGGCCGACGTCCTGCGCGACCTGGTGCTCAAAAGCCCGCCCAATGTCGGCGATGGCCTGACCATGGTGGTCGAGGCGCTGAAACAGGGCCGCCGCGTCGCCGGGCTCGATATCGAGCAACAGCGCGACGTGCTCGACCTGTTCACCAAATCGGCCCGAACCTTCCTCGACAGTTGGTTCGAGAGCGAGGCGGTCAAGGCCGCCTTCGGCTTCGATGCGGTGGTCGGCAATTTCGCCTCCCCCGACACGCCGGGCAGCGCCTACGTGCTGCTGCACCATGTGTTCGGCGAGGTGAACGGCAAGAAGGGCGCCTGGGGCCACAGCGTCCGCGGCATGGGCACGATCACCCAGGCCATGGCGAAGGTCGTGCAGGCGATGGGCGTCGAAATCAGCCTGGAGGCGCAGGTCGATCATGTGCTGGTCGATGGCGATCGCGCCGTCGGCGTGAAGCTGGCCAGCGGCGAGGAAGTGATGGGCACCAGCATCATCGCCAATGTCGGCCCCAAGCTGCTCTATGAGCGGATGATGCAGCCGGCCGACCTGCCCGCGGACTTTCTGAAGCGGATCAGGGCGTTCAAGGCGGGGTCGGGCACCTTCCGCATGAATGTCGCGCTCTCCGCCCTGCCCGACTTCACCTGCCTGCCCGGCATTGGCGAGCATCACCAGTCGGGCATCATCATCGCGCCGACACTCGATTATATGGACCGCGCCTATCTGGATGCGAAGCGCGACGGCTGGTCGAAGGCGCCGATCGTCGAGATGCTGATCCCGTCCACCATCGACGACAGCCTGGCGCCCGAGGGGTGCCATGTCGCCAGCCTCTTCTGCCAGCAATTCGCGCCCGAACTGCCCGACGGGCGAAGCTGGGACGATGAGCGCGAGGCGGCGGCCGACCATATCATCGCCACGGTCGAGGCCCATGCGCCGGGCTTTGCAAAGAGCGTGATCGCCCGCCAGATCCATTCGCCACTCGACCTGGAACGCAAGTTCGGTCTGGTCGGCGGCGACATCATGCATGGCAATCTGACGCTGGACCAGATGTGGGCGGCGCGGCCGGTGCTGGGGCATGGCGCGTATCGCGGGCCGGTGAAGGGCCTCTATATGTGCGGCGCGGGCACCCATCCGGGCGGCGGCGTCACCGGCGCGCCGGGCCATAATGCCGCGCGTGAGGTGCTGAAGGATCGCGCCCTGTGGGGGAAATGGCGCGGCCGGGCCTGATCGGGTCTTTCCCCGCCTTGCCCCAACCGAAAGCCTGGCCTAAAGACCCGGCTCATGCCCGACATCTTCATTCCTGATGCAACGCCCGAGCTGACCGGCCGGGCGCTGTTCCCGCACCGGCACCTGCTGTCGATCGCCGACCTCAAGCCCTGGGAAATCCGTTTCCTGCTGGACGAGGCCGAACATTGGGCCCGCACCAACAAGGGCCAGGCGCGCAAGCATGACGACCGGCTGGCGGGCATGACCCAGATCAACGCCTTTTTCGAGAACAGCACCCGCACCCTGCTGTCGTTCGAGATCGCCGGCAAGCGGCTGGGCGCCGACGTCGTCAACATGCACGCCGGCCAGTCGAGCGTGAAGAAGGGCGAAACCCTCATCGACACCGCCATGACGCTCAATGCCATGGCGGCCGACGTCATCGTCATCCGCCATGCCAGTTCCGGCGCGGTCGCGCTGATCGCGGACAAGGTCGACTGCCCGGTGCTGAATGCTGGCGATGGCTGGCACCAGCATCCGACGCAGGCGCTACTCGATGCGCTCACCATCCGCCGCCGCAAGGGCGGGTTCGAGGGGCTGGTGGTCGCCATTTGCGGCGACGTGCTGCACAGCCGCGTCGCCCGATCCAACATGCTCTGCCTCGCCGCACTGGGCGCGCAGGTGCGCGCGGTCGCCCCGCCCACCCTGCTGCCGCCCGAGGTCGAGATGCTGGGTGCCACCCCCTATAGCCGGATGGAAGACGGGCTGGATGGCGCCGATGTCGTCATGATGCTGCGCCTGCAGAATGAGCGGATGGACGGCGCCTTCATCCCGTCGGCGCGCGAATATCATGCGCTTTATGGCCTGACGCCCGAACGGCTGGCCATCGCCAAGCCCGATGCCCTGGTCATGCACCCCGGCCCGATGAACCGGGGCGTCGAGATCACCAGCACGGTGGCGGACGATCCCGATCGGTCGGCGATCACCGAACAGGTGGCGATGGGCGTGGCGGTGCGCATGGCGTGCCTGGATGTTTTGACGCGCACGGCGCGCGGTGTGGAAGGCTGGGCATGAGCAGGATCGCAATCGTCAACGGCAAGCTGGCCGATCCGGCGGGCGACGCCCTTGCCCCCGGCACGGTCCTGATCGAAGGTGACCGCATCCTGGCCACCGGCACGGTCGACATTCCCGCCGACGCGCAGCAGGTGGATGCTGGCGGATTGGTGGTCGCGCCGGGCCTCATCGACCTGGGCGTCTTCGCCACCGACAAGCCGGCCTTCCATTTTGGCGGCATCACCCGCGCCGCCCTGATGCCCGACCAGCGCGCACCGCTGGACGAGGTCGGCCTGATCCGGGAAGCGACCCGCGTGGGCAAGCCCGACTTCTGGGTCCACCCGATCGCCGCCGCGACCCGCGGCCTCAAGGGCACGGAAATGGCCGAAATGGGCCTGATGCAGATCGCCGGGGCCAAGGCGGTCGGCACCGGCCGCCAGTGGATCGCCGATTCGGGCGTGATGCTGCGCATCCTCTCCTACGCCTCGGGGCTGGGCCTCACCGTCATCGCCCATGCCGAGGATGGCGGCCTGTCCGCCAAGGCGGTGGCGACCAGCGGTGAGACCGCGACGCGCCTGGGCCTGGCCCATGCCCCGGCCTGCGCCGAGGCGATGGCGATCGCGCGCGACATCATGCTGGCGCGCGAAACCGGCGCCGCCATCCATTTCCGCCTGGTCACGACCAAGGCCGGTTTCGACCTGATCCGCGCCGCCAAGGCGGAGGGGCTGAAGGTCAGCTGCGGCATCAGCCCGGCCTATCTGTTCCTGAACGATCAGGCGATGACCGACTTCCGCACCTTTGCGCGCCTGTCGCCGCCGCTGCGATCCGATGCCGATCGCCATGCCAGCATCGCCGCGGTCGCCGACGGCACGATCGATGTCATCACATCGGGCCATGATCCGCGCGGGCCGGAGGACAAGCGCCTGCCCTTCGCCGACGCGTCGCCCGGCATGGCCGGCGCCGAAACGCTGCTCGCCTTGTCGCTCAACCTTGTGCGCGAAGGCCATGTCAGCCTCAACCGGCTGATGACCCTGCTCAGCGCCAATCCGGCAAAAATCCTTGGCGTCAACGCCGGCAGCTTCGCGCCCGGCAGCGCCGCCGACCTGATCCTGCTCGATCCCGACGCGCCATGGATCGTCGATTCGGCGAAGATGGCAGCCTCGGCCGGCAACACGCCGTTCGACAAGGTGCCGGTGCAGGGCCGCGCCCGGCGCATCATGAAGGGCGGGCAGTTCTTCTAAGCGGACTGGCGTTGCGGTTCGCCGAGCCGCCGCCCCTTGCGCTGCCGCTTGTCCGCATAGAGCCGCGTGTCGGCGACATGCAGGACGGCGGCGGCCTCCGCCCCGTCCTGCGGGAAGGTCGCGATACCGAAGCTGCTGCCGACCGACAGGCTGCGCCCCTGCCAGCCCACCGGCGCGGCGATCGCCTGCCGGATGCCGGGCATGCGCCGATGCAGGGCGTCGACATCGGTTTCCGCGTCATGGAGCAGCGCAAATTCGTCGCCGCCCAGCCGCGCGATGCTCACCGCGTCCGGCATCAAGGCCCGCAACCGACTACCCAATGATGTCAGCAGGGCATCCCCTGCCTGATGGCCATGCTGATCATTGCACTGCTTGAAGCCGTCGAGATCGGCGAGCAGCACGCTGAAGGCCGCGCCCCGCTCCACCCGTTCTTCGATCGCGCGCATGAAGCTCAGCCGGTTGTCGAGCCCGGTCAGCGCATCGGTGCCGGCCAGCCGCGCCAGGTCGCGCTGCGACACCAGCATCGCCACCGTCTCGCGAAACTTCCCCAGCACCAGATTGGCCTGCATCACCGTGACGATCCCCATCATCACTGCCATCGCCCGCACGCCCAGATTGTCATAGAGCGCCATCTTCACCAGGATCGGCAACACCGCCGCGCCCATCGCGCCGATCGCGGCGCGCGGCACGCTGAGCAGGGTCGTCGCCGCAACCAGCGCGCCAATGCCGATGAACACGGGCGCCACCATGCAATAATAGATTTCGGTTTCGGTGAAGGCGTTGACCGCCCACAGCCCCGCCACCAGCCCGGACGCGGTCGCGACATGTGCGACCCGCATCAGGCTGCGCGCCTGCACCCCGGCATCAGTCGCGATCGGCACGCCGCGCCAGCGCTGCAGGGATAGCGCGCAGGCCAGTAAGATCAGCGCAGGCGGCGTCACCTGTTGCCACAAGGGCAGATCGCCCATCACCGCGAGCGCCATCGCGACGGCATTGGCCATGATCAGCAGGCACAAAAGCGGCAGCGCCTGATGGAAGCGGCGATATTGGGTATCCAGCACAGCCTCGCGCGCGCTGTCCGGCACCGGTGCCGTGAACGGGCCGTCCCAGCCCTTCAGCCGCTGTTGCCAGCGCTTTTCCGCCACTTGTCCGCTCCCTGCCGTCTCGCTGCGAGCGGCCGTTGGTAGCGAAAGGGGGTTAATCCTCCAACAACGGGAAACCCTAACCGGGGAAAACCATGAGGGAGGCGAATCACGGAACCCTATCGCCGTTCAGGCGCTACCCCTGTTCAGCAGGGGATAATCATGACCGAAACGATCGCCCAACAGGTGCATGTCGATGCGCCATGGAAAATCCCGCCGCGTGCCTGGTGGGAGATATTGAAGCGCGTCTATGCCGCCATGTCGGCCAATCATCTGGGCCTGCTGTCCGCCGGCGTCGCTTATTATGCCTTCCTGTCGATTGCCCCGCTGCTGGCCGCCGTCGTCCTCACCTATGGCCTGGTCGGCGATCCGCAGATCGTCGCCCGCCACATGCAGGCGATCATCACCGTCGTGCCCGCCGATGCCGCCCAGCTGATCAACGACCAGTTGCTGGGCATGGTCAGCGCGCGCAAGCCGGCGATCGGCTTCGGCCTGTTCCTGGCGCTGGGGCTGGCGGTCTATGGCGCGACCCGCGCCGCGTCCGCGATCATGGAGGCGCTCAACATCGTCTATGCGCAGAAAGAGGGACGCAACATCTTCGCCTTCTATCGCGTGTCGATGGGAATCACCTTTTCCGCCGTGCTGGTCGTAGTCGCCGGCGTCGTGACCGCGACGATCATCGGCCTGCTCCAGAAATTGCTGACCAACTGGGGACCGGGCGTGCTGTTCGCGATCAAGGCGACGACCTGGATCTGCGCCGGCCTGCTCGCCAGCAGCATCTTCGGCCTGATCTACCGCTTCGGCCCACATCGCCGCCGGGTGCAATGGCAATGGCTGACCGTAGGATCGATCGCCGCGACGCTGTTCTGGCTGGTGGCGACGCTCGCCGTCTCCTTCTACGTCTCGACCTTCGGCGATTACAACAAGACCTATGGTTCGCTCGCGGCCGTGGTGATCCTGCAGCTCTGGCTGTTCGTCTCCGCCTATATCGTGCTGCTGGGGGCCCAGATCAACGCGGAAGCCGAGCGTCAGACCAGCGCGCATATTCTTGTTGAAGAAGTTGCATAAAGTCGCTTGCCCTCCCCGATAGGCCACGCTAAAGCGCCCTCCTTCGCTGGCTCGGGCCAGTGCAGGAGTGTAGCTCAGTTGGTAGAGCGTCGGTCTCCAAAACCGAATGCCGTGGGTTCGAGTCCCTCCACTCCTGCCAAGCGAACTAGCCGCGAACCTTGAACAATCACGGGTTCGCGGCTAAGTGCGCTTAGCGAAGCATCGGTCGCGAAGCGCGACTGCCTCCCCCCGACACCGACTTATCGCGGGAAACGGGAAGGCGGACCGCCGTTTCGCGCTTTGGCATTGATTTTGAAGGTGAGCTGACAGCGCGATGGCGAAGACTTCTCCGAGCGAATTCGTCAATCAGGTGCAGACCGAAGCGAAGAAGATCGTTTGGCCGACCGGCCGTGAAACGATCATGACCGCGATCATGGTCGTCATCATGACCTCATTGCTGGGCATCTTCTTCTTCGGTATCGACACCTTCTTCGGTGCGATCGTCCAGTGGCTGCTGAGCCTCGCATCGGGTCGTTGAACGCTCGGCGTTCAAAAGGGAGTTTAAGACGGTAACATGGCGCGCTGGTACATCATCCACGCCTATTCGGGCTTCGAGAACAAGGTCAAGGAATCGATCCTGACCGAGGCCGAGCGCATGGGCCTGTCGCAACTGGTCGAGCAGGTCGAGGTTCCGACCGAAACCGTGACCGAAGTGAAGCGTGGCAAGAAGGTCCAGGTCGAACGCAAGTTCATGCCGGGCTATGTCCTCGCCAAGCTGGCGATGAACGACGACGTCTATCACCTCGTCAAGAACACGCCCAAGGTCACCGGCTTCCTGGGTTCGTCGGGCAAGCCCCAGGCGATCAGCGAGAGCGAAGCCGCCCGCTATTTCGGCGCCCAGAAGGAAGCCGCCGCCGCCCCGAAGCACAAGGTCAATGTCGATTACGAAATCGGCGACAGCGTCAAGGTGCTGGACGGCCCCTTCGCCAGCTTCAACGGCGTGGTCGAGGAACTGGATTTCGAAAAGAACCGGGTCAAGGTGTCGGTGTCGATCTTCGGTCGCGCCACCCCGGTGGAACTGGACTTCGAACAGGTCGAACTGTCGAAGTAAGCATCGCCGCAAGGCTGTTCAAAAAGGGTCGCCCGCTTTTCAGCCGGCGGCCCTTTTTGTTGGGGAAGCCCTGCGCTTTCGGCCGAATCGACCGAATGACAGACTCCCCCTTCCCTTTGGACAAGAAGGTCGCTATAGGGCCGCGCTTCCATGCCTCCCCTCGGGGCGGCTGGACATGTGCGGGAGGTTCCCTTGCGGGAGCCGCTAGACCGCTAAACTTGAACCGGCAGATCTGCCCAGCAGGCCTGCCAGCTATAGAGTGAGTGAAAATGGCCAAGAAGATTACGGGCTATATCAAGCTCCAGGTGCCCGCCGGAGCCGCCAACCCCTCGCCGCCGATCGGCCCTGCCCTGGGTCAGCGCGGCGTGAACATCATGGAATTCTGCAAGGCGTTCAACGCCTCGACGGAAAAGATGGACAAGGGCACCCCGCTGCCGACCATCATCACCGTCTATGCGGACCGTTCGTTCACCTTCGTGACGAAGCAGCCGCCGGCCACCTACCTGATCAAGAAGGCCGTCAACCTGAAGTCGGGCTCGAAGGAGCCGGGCAAGGTCGTCGCTGGCAAGATCACCCGCGCCCAGCTCGCCGAAATCGCCCAGGCGAAGATGGCTGACCTGAACGCGAACGACATCGACGCTGCAACGAAGATCATCGAAGGTTCCGCTCGCGCGATGGGCCTCGAAGTGGTGGAGGGCTAAGACCATGGCAAAGCTGACCAAGAAGGCGAAGGCCCTGGCGACCGCGATCGACCGCGAAAAGCTGCACGGCGTTGACGAGGCACTGGGCCTGATCAAGACCCACGCCACCGCCAAGTTCGACGAAAGCGTCGAAATCGCGATCAACCTGGGCGTTGACCCGCGTCACGCCGACCAGATGGTCCGTGGCGTCGTCACCCTGCCCGCCGGCACCGGCAAGGACGTTCGCGTCGCCGTGTTCGCCCGCAACGACAAGGCCCAGCAGGCGCTCGACGCCGGTGCCGACATCGTGGGCGCCGAAGACCTGCTCGAATCGATCCAGGCCGGCAACATCGACTTCCAGCGCGTCATCGCCACCCCCGACATGATGGGTCTGGTGGGTCGCCTGGGTAAGGTTCTGGGCCCCAAGGGCCTGATGCCGAACCCGAAGCTGGGCACCGTCACGCCGAACGTCGCCGAAGCCGTGAAGGCCGCCAAGGGTGGTCAGATCGAATTCCGCGTCGAAAAGGCCGGCATCATCCACGCTGGCCTCGGCAAGTCGAGCTTCTCGGCTGAAGACCTGCGCAAGAATTTCGACGCATTCGTCGACGCGATCGTCAAGGCGAAGCCCTCGGGCTCGAAGGGCAAGTATGTCCGCAAGATCGCCCTGTCGTCGTCGATGGGTCCGGGCGTGAAGGTCGACGTGGCCGAAGTCGCCTCGATCTGATCCCGCTGGGATAAGAATTAAAGGGGCCGCCTTCCCTCCTTGCGGGGGAAGGCGGCCTTCTTATTTTATAGGACCAGCCGCTCACTCAAGAAGCGGCCCGAGGGCCATAAGGCCGGGCAAAGGGGCATTCGCCGCCTGCGCCATAGGGGGACACCCCTCCACCGTCGGCGATGTCGACGGTCCCCCTCCCCCGACAAGGGGAGGATTTTGGAACCAGGGACGCGACCTACCCCTGGGCTCTCCACGGCGGGAGCATGGCAGGTCTTCACGTATCCGTCGGGAATGGCGGGTCGCTTTACCGATGGAAAACGAAAAAATGTCTTTTGAACATCTCCCCTCCATGCTCGCCCAGGCGCTGACCACCAAGGGTTATGAGAGCCTGACCCCGGTCCAGTCCGAAGTGACGCAGGACGAAGCGCAGGGCCGCGACCTGCTGGTGTCGGCACAGACCGGCTCGGGCAAGACCGTCGCCTTCGGCCTGGCCATGGCCGCCGAACTGCTGACCGGCGGCGACAAGCTGCCCGTCGCCGGCCTGCCGCTGGCGCTGGTGATCGCGCCGACGCGCGAACTGGCGCTGCAGGTCAGCCGCGAGCTGGAATGGCTCTATGGCGCCGCCCGCGCCCGCATCGCCACCTGCGTCGGCGGCATGGACGCCGCCAAGGAACGCCGCGCGCTCAGCCATGGCGCCCATATCGTCGTCGGCACCCCCGGCCGCCTGCGCGACCATCTGGAACGCGGCGCACTGGACCTGTCGGGAATGCGCACCGTCGTCCTCGACGAAGCGGACGAAATGCTCGACATGGGCTTCCGCGAGGACCTGGAAGGCATATTGGACAGCGCGCCGGAAGATCGCCGCACCCTGCTCTTCTCCGCCACCATGCCCAAGCCGATCGTCGCGATGGCCAAGCGCTATCAGTCGGACGCGCTGCGCATCTCGACCGTGGGCGAAGAACGCGGCCATGGCGACATCAGCTACCAGGCCGTCACCGTCGCCCCGTCGGACATCGAGAATGCGGTGGTCAACCTGCTGCGCTATCATGAAGCCGAAACCGCGATCCTGTTCTGCGCCACCCGCGACAATGTCCGCCATCTGCATAGCAGCCTGACCGAGCGTGGCTTCGCCGCCGTGGCGCTGTCGGGCGAGCATAGCCAGAATGAGCGCAACCACGCGCTTCAGGCGCTGCGCGACAAACGCGCGCGTGTCTGCGTCGCCACCGACGTCGCCGCACGCGGCATCGACCTGCCCAGCCTGACGCTCGTGGTCCATGTCGAACTGCCGCGCGACGCCGAGACGATGCAGCACCGTTCGGGCCGCACCGGTCGCGCCGGCAAGAAGGGCACCGCCGTCCTGATCGTCCCCTATCCGCGTCGCCGCCGTGTCGAATCGATGCTGCGTGGCGCCAAGATTCCGGTCGAATGGGGCACCCCGCCCAGCAAGGAAGCGATCCTGGAACAGGACAATGCCCGCCTGCGCTCGACCCTGATGGAAAAGGCCGAGCTGGACGAGGCCGACTGGGCGCTGGGCGCCGAGCTGCTGGCGGAAAAGTCGGCCAAGGAAATCGCCGCGATGCTGGTGAAGAGCGCCCGCGCCTCGCTGCCCGCGCCCGAGGAACTGCTGGACCGCAGCGAAGCGCCGCCGCGCCAGGAAGGGCCGCGTCCGGGCTTCGAGGATACCCAGTGGTTCCGCATGGACATCGGTCGTCGCCAGAATGCCGATCCGCGCTGGATCCTGCCGCTGATCTGCCGTCGTGGCCATGTGTCGCGCGGCGACATCGGCGCGATCCGCATCACCACCAACGAAACCATGTTCGAAATCCCGCGGGCGATCGCCAGCCGCTTCATGTCGGCCGTCAAGCGCTCGGGCGAGGCCAATGACGAGGGCGCCGACGTGGCGTTCGAGATGATCGACGGCGCCCCGCGCGAGCAGGCCCGCGACAATCGCCGCCAGGGCAACCGCTCGAACGACCGTGGTCCGCGTCCGGCCGGTTACGCACCCCGCCCCTTCAAGGGCGGACCCAAGCGTCCGGGCGGCCCGCGCAAGCCGCGTGGCTAAGGCCCGCAACATGACGTCCTGAAAAGGGCGGTGAACGATCGACCATCGTTCACCGCCCTTTTTCTTTGCCTGTCAGCCGACGCCGCAAAGCTGCAGCATGCGCCCGGCCAGTTCGCGTTCGCCCATGACGACATGGCGCACGCCCAGCGCTTCGAGATGCGCGACCTCGGCATCGCTATGGGCGCGGGCGATCACCTGCAAATTGGGGTTGAGATGGCGGGCATGCTCGTTGATTGCGCCGCCCTCGAACCCTTCGGGGACGGCGATCAGCAGATAGCGCGCCTCGCATATGCCTGCGGCCAGCAAGTGCCGGTCCTCCAGCGCATTGCCGCGCACCACCGACAGGCCGGCCTCTTCCGCCTCCTCGACCCGTTCGGGGTCGCCCTCGATCACCACGAACTGGACATGACGCTCGGCCAGGCGCTTGGCGATCAGCTTGCCGACCCGGCCATAGCCGACCAGGATGACATGGCCGAGGCGCGGCTGATCGGTCGCGGTGTCGGCCTGCGCCTCATCCTCCTCCTTCTTGTGATCGCGCACGATCAGCGAGAAGAGGATCGGGTTGATGAAGATCGACACGATCGCACCGGCAAGGATCAGGTCGCGCGCCTCAGCCGGCAAGACGCCCAGCCCCGCCCCCAGCGACGCGAGGATGAAGGAAAATTCGCCGATCTGCGCCAGGCTGGCGGCGATCGTCAGTGCCGTGACATTGGGATGGCCAAAGGCGCGGACGATGCCCCAGGCGGCGATCGACTTGCCCACCACGATGATGAGGACAGTGGCCAGCAGCGGCAGCGGCTGTTCCACCACCACCGCCGGATTGAACAACATGCCGACCGACACGAAGAACAGCACCGCAAAGGCGTCGCGCAGCGGCAGCGTCTCCTCGGTCGCGCGACGGCTGAGCGGGGTTTCGCCCAGGATCATGCCGGCAAAGAAGGCCCCCAGCGCAAAGGACACGTCGAATACGATGGCGGCACCGAAAGCTACACCCAGCGCAATGGCCAGCACGGCGAGGCGGAACAGCTCGCGCGACCCGCTATGCACCACCCAGTGCAGCGCCCAGGGGATGAGGCGGCGGCCGACAACCAGCATCAGCACGACGAAGCCGACGACCTTGAGCAAGGTGCCGACCAGCGGCGCGATCAGGGCACTCGCCCCACCGCCCGCATCGGCGTTGTTCATCACCCCCGCCAGCGCCGGCAGCAGGACGAGGGCAAGGACCATCACCAGATCCTCGACGATCAGCCAGCCGACCGCGATCCGGCCGCGCCGGGTTTCGACCAGGTCCGCCCCCTGCAGCGCGCGCAGCAGCACGACCGTGCTGGCGACCGACAAAGCCAGGCCAAAGACCAGCCCGCCCATCAGCGGCCAGCCCATCAGATAGCCAAGGCCCATGCCAAGCAGGGTTGCGACCGCAATCTGCACGATCGCGCCGGGCACGGCGATCGCCTTGACCGACAATAGATCCTTGAGCGAGAAATGCAGGCCGACGCCGAACATCAGCAAGATGACGCCGATTTCGGCCAGTTCATTGGCGAGGCCGCTGTCGGCGACGAAGCCGGGGGTGAAGGGGCCGACCATGATGCCGGCGACCAGATAGCCGACCAGCGGCGATAATTTCAGGCGATGGGCGACGGCGCCCATGATGAAGGCCACGACGAGGCCGGCAACGATCGTCCCGATAAGGGGCGTGTGGTGGGGCATGAAATTCCTTCCCTGTCCGCCGGCAGCAGGCCTTCATCCTGCCGCCGGCGCGGAACATTGTCTATTATTCGACGATGCCGAGCATCGCGATCGAGAGCAGGGCGCCGGCGGCACCGAGCCCTGCCATGACGACGGGCATGAACCAGCCGGGCGGATTGCGCCGGCCACCGCGCATCTTTCTTTTGCGGGGCATGATCTCAATTCCTTCTGTCTGACGGACGCCCGCCATGGCGGGCGAGGAAAATGTCAGAGGAAGGCAGGCGGGGCGCGGGCGCGGCGACTCCGCGCGCGAAGATGGCTGTAGCGGCCTGCCCGCAGCGGCAGGGGGGCGTCGGGCGCCCGACGGCGCCAGGAGAGCATGAGGGCGAGCGCCGCCGCCAGCAGCCAGGGCAAGGCGACCCCATCCCCATCAGGGCGGGGCGCGCGGGCCAGATGCGGCGCGGGCAGCGAGCGCGCCTTGAGCACCACGCCGGTCGTGGCGGAACTGAAGGCGGAGCCATTGAGCTTGCTGGAAGGCGGACCGTCCGGCGCGATCGCACACAGAAGCGCGACCAGGATCGCAGCCCACAGCGATGCGATGAAGGGCAGCCTGCCCTTGCCGGTCGCATCCTGGGGATGTAATCTGCTCATCGGCGCTTATATTCCCTTCCATCCCCGATGTAGGAAGACTAAGAGCCAAAAACCAGCCCACAAGCTGGGCCCATGGCGGTTGACAGAATCGAGTCATTCCACTACCGGGCCACATTCCCGCGCGGGTCGAACAGGCTTTTTGTCCTCGACGATCTGCGTAAAGCAGATTTGAACGAGAAGAGACCAAGCCATGTTCGCTATCGTGCGCACGGGCGGCAAGCAGTATCGCGTCGCCGCCGGAGATAAGATCGTCGTTGAAAAGCTCGCTGGCGAAGCCGGCGACAAGGTTACGCTGGACGACGTCCTGCTGGCCGGCGAAGGCGGCGACCTGAAGGACGCAGCCAAGCTGACCGTCGCAGCCGAAATCATTGCGCAGGCGAAGGGCGAGAAGGTCATCGTCTTCAAGAAGCGTCGTCGTCACAACTATCGCCGCAAGAACGGCCACCGCCAGAATCACACGATCCTCAAGATCGTGTCGATCGCCTGAGCGCAGCTTAGATAAGGAGTTTAGGTCATGGCACATAAGAAAGCTGGCGGTTCGTCGCGTAACGGTCGCGATTCTGAGTCGAAGCGCCTTGGCGTGAAGAAGTTCGGCGGTCAGGAAGTGATCGGCGGCAACATCATCATTCGCCAGCGCGGCACCCGCGTATATCCCGGCCGTAACGTCGGCATGGGCAAGGATCACACCCTCTTCGCCCTCGGCGAAGGTCGCGTCGTGTTCCACGACGGCAAGCTCGGCCGCAAATATGTATCGGTCGACGCGGTAGCCGCGGCAGCCGAATAACGGACGATCGATGACGGGTCGTCCTTCGCAAAAGGGACGTCCCGCCTGATCGGTTGCGCACATAAGTGCGTCGATCGGGATCGAGGGAAAAAAGGGCGCCCCTTCACAGGGAGCGCCCTTTTTCCGTTCTGACGAACATCACCGGGCACTCCTCCCGATTTCCCTCAAACCTCTGGAACTACTGGCCTTCTCGCGCGTCGTGCGGGCGGGGCTCAGCCAGAGAAGACCGTCGTCAAGCCGTCATGATTGGCAGCTATTGGCGCGCACGAAGAGGAGAGACGTGAATGTTCGCCCGTACCCCCCGCCTGCTGCTGCGGCCAGGCTGGATGGAAGATGCCCCCGCCCTGGCCCAGGCCATCGGCAATGACGCGGTCCTGCGCAATCTGAGCCGCGCACCCGCCCCCTATGACCTGGCCGATGCCGAAGCCTTCCTGGCGCTGCCGCAGGATTCGCGCATGCCGCGCCTGCTGGCCTTCACCCGCACCCAGGGCGCGCCGCGCCTGGTGGGCGGCTGCGGCATCCATGAGGCCGAGGATGGCACGCCGGAACTGGGCTATTGGATCGCCCGCCCCTATTGGGGCCTGGGCTTCGCCACGGAGGCGGCCCGCGCCGTCATGAGCATCGCCCGCGCGCATAATCTGCCGGCAGTCCGCGCCGTTCATTTCGCCGACAATCGCGCGTCGGGCCATGTCCTGCGCAAGATCGGTTTCCGCGCCAATGGCACGATCGAGCGGCGCTACAGCCCCGCCCGCGGGGCCGAGGCCGACTGTCTGGTCTTCGACGAGGGCGAGGCCGCCCGCATGAGCGTGGACTTTGCCCTGGACCTATATGGCGACGCGCTGCCGGCGCTTGCCGCTTGACTGGAGTGTGCGGGCGCCGATCAGGGCGCCCGCGTCTCACCTCTGACAGGGCCGATCGAAGACACGGGTCGGCGCGCCATGGAAATCGACTTCGGCCAGCGCGGCAAAGCCCAGTTTCTCCGCCACCTTGATCGACCCGCCATTGTCGGGCGCGATGATGCAGCGGATTGACGGCGCCGCCAGATGCGCATCGGTCCAGGCGAAGATCGCCGCCATCGCCTCGGTCGCGATGCCGCGCCCCCAGGCGGCCGGCCCGAGCACCCAGCCCGCTTCCGGCACGCCGTCCAGTTCGGCCAGCCCCCGCGCCGCGCTGAGCAGCCCGGCCTCGCCCAGCAATTCGCCATTGGCGCGATCCTCGATCGCCCACATGCCATAGCCGAGCAGCGCCCACATGCCGGCATAGCGCAGGATGCGGAACCAGACCGCCTGCGCATCGAGCGCCGCGCCGCCGATGAAGCGCACCACGTCCGGATCGGCCCATAGCGCCTGGCAGGCGGGATAATCCTCCACCCGGTGCGGGCGCAGGATCAGGCGGTCGGTGGTGAGGATGGGTGCATCGGTCATCGCCAATCTATGGGCGGCCGCGCATGGGCCGGTCAAGCGACCCCGCACATGGCTATGGCCTTCCCCCGCCCCCTGTGTCATGGGCAAGACACGTTGCCCGAACCGATACCCCTCAAGCGCTCGCGCCTCAGCCCCGACGAAAGTCGCCTGATTGCGCTGGAAGCCGCCCGCGACCTGCTGCTGGAAGCGGGGCCGCAGGCCGTCACGCTGAAGGCGGTGGGCAATCGCATCGGCCGCACCCACGCCAATCTGCTCCATCATTTCGGATCGGCCGCCGGCCTGCAAAAAGCGCTCGCCGGCTATCTGGCCGACGCCATCACCGCCACGATCGGCGACGCGGTGAACGCTGCCCGGCGTGGCGAGGTCGAACCCCGGCGGATCGTCGACATGACCTTCGACGCGTTCGACGCAGGCGGCGCCGGTGCGCTGGCCAGCTGGATGCTGGCGTCGGGCAATGAGGATGCACTTGACCCGGTGGTGGATGCGATCCACCGGCTGGTCGACAAGCTGGCCGCGACGGCACTGCGCCCGCAACTGGCCGAGGTGATCCGCGACAATACGCTGATGCTGGTCCTGCTGGCGCTGGGCGATTCGCAGATGGGCGGCCCGATGGCCGCTGCACTGGGCCTCAACCGCGAGAAAGCGCGCGAACTGGCGGCCCGTAGCCTGGTGTCCGCCCTGACCGAAGAAGCGCGGTTGACGGCGACGGCAAAAGTGTCGCAAGCTAAGGTTTAATTTTGCCCAAGAAGACGCTATGGGCGCGCCATGCATTTTCTCGATCAAGCAAAAATCTATATCAAGTCCGGCTGGGGCGGTCCCGGCGCGGTCAGCTTTCGGCGTGAAAAATATGTCGAATATGGCGGCCCGGACGGCGGCAATGGCGGCAAGGGCGGCGACATCATCTTCGAGGCCGTGGCCGGCCTCAACACGCTGATCGACTTCCGCTACACCCAGCATTTCAAGGCGCAGCGCGGCATGCCCGGCATGGGCAAGAACCGTTATGGCGCCGGCGGCAACGACCTGGTCGTCAAGGTGCCGGTCGGCACCCAGATCCTGTCCGATCCCCAGCCGATCGAGGGGACCGAGGACGAAGACGGCTATCCCGAATATGAGGAACAGGAAATCCTGGCCGACTTCACCGAGGTGGGGCAGCGTGTGAGCTTCCTGCGCGGCGGCGACGGCGGCCGTGGCAACCTGTCCTACAAGACCAGCACCAACCGGGCGCCGCGCCAGCATGGCACCGGCTGGCCGGGCCAGGAAATGTGGGTCTGGCTGCGGCTCAAGCTGCTGGCCGATGTCGGCCTGGTCGGCATGCCCAACGCCGGCAAGTCGACCCTGATCAACCAGGTGACGAACACCAAGGCGAAGGTCGGCGCCTATGCCTTCACCACCACCAAGCCGCAGCTTGGCGTGGTGCTGCACCGTGATCGCGAATTCGTGCTGGCCGATATTCCCGGCCTGATCGCGGGCGCGGCCGAGGGCGCGGGCATCGGCGACCGGTTCCTGGGCCATATCGAGCGCTGCCGCGTGCTGCTGCACCTGATCGACGCGACCGGCGACGATCCGGTCGAAGCCTTCCGCATCGTCACCGACGAACTCGCCGCCTATGGCGGGGGGCTGGACGAAAAGCCGCAGATCGTCGTGCTCAACAAGGGCGACCTGCTGGGCCAGGAACTGATGGAAGACATTGCCGAGCAGCTGCGCGAGCAGGCCGGCGTGGAAGATGTCTTCATCATCTCCGGCGCGACCGGCGAAGGCGTCACGCCGTTGCTCGACGCCGTGCTGGAAATGCTCGACGAGGATCGTGAAGAGGACGACGCCGACGACAGCGACGGCGAAGCCACCTGGTCGCCGATCTGAACGGATCACCCCGCCCTCCTATTCAGTAGCGATCATGACCGACACTCTGTCCGGCTTTCCCCCTGCCCTGGTCCGCCGCCTGGTCATCAAGATCGGGTCGGCGCTGCTGGTCGATCCGGCCGGGGAAGTGCGCGTCAACTGGCTGCGCACGCTGGTGGCCGATGTCGCCGCGCGCAAGGCGGCCGGGCAACAGGTCATCATCGTGTCGTCGGGCGCGATCGCGCTGGGCGCGCGCCGGCTGAAGCTGCCCAAGGGCGGGCGCGGCAGCCTGGAGGATGCGCAGGCGGCGGCCGCCACCGGCCAGATCGCCCTGTCGCAATGCTGGGCCAGCCTGCTGCATGAAAAGGGCATCACCGCCGCGCAGATGCTGGTGACGCTCGACGATCTGGAGCATCGCCGCCGCTATCTCAACGCCTCGGCCACGCTGGAGCGGCTGATGGCGCTCGACGTCGTGCCGGTGGTGAACGAGAATGACAGCGTCGCCACGGCGGAAATCCGCTTTGGCGACAATGATCGCCTCGCGGCGCGCATCGGACAGGCGGCACGGGCCGACGCGGTTGTGCTGCTGTCGGACGTGGACGGGCTTTACACCGCCAACCCGCACGCCGATGCGAATGCCATGCTGATCGAGAGGATAGAGCGCATCGACGCGCGCATTGCCGCCATGGCCGACACCGGCTCGGCTTCGGGCATGGGATCAGGCGGCATGGTGTCGAAGATCCAGGCGGCGCAAATCGCCACCGGCGCCGGCGCCCATCTCGCCATCATCTCGGGCAAGGTCGACGCCCCGCTCAGCCATTGGGCCAATGGCGGCCGCGGCTCCATCTTCCTGGCCGCCGAAAGCCAGGGCGCGCGCAAGGGCTGGCTCTCGGGCCGCCTCACCGTGCTTGGCCGGATCATCGTCGATGCCGGCGCCGAAGCCGCTCTGGGCAAGGGCAACAGCCTGTTGCCGGCCGGCGTCGCGCGGGTCGAGGGTGTGTTCGCGCGCGGCGACGTGGTCGACATTCTCAATCAGGACGGCCGGGTGATCGCCCGTGGCCTGACCGAATATGACAGCGAGGCTGCCGCGAAGATCGCCGGCCGCCGCAGCGAGGACATTCCCGCCCTGCTCGGCGAAATGTCCCGCTCCGTGCTGGTCCATCGCGATCATATGGCGATGGTCTGACCTATTATGTCCCTTAGAATTGCCATGACCGGCGCGACGGGTTTCGTCGGCGCCGAAACGCTCGATCAGGCGCTGGCCGCCGGTCTTCAGGTCAACGCCCTCACCCGCCGGGCGCAGCCGCCGCGCGCGCATCTCAAATGGGTGCCCGGTTCGCTCGACGATACCGCCGCGCTCGACACGCTGGTGCGTGACGCCGATGCCGTGATCCATATCGCGGGCGTCGTGAACGCGCCCGATCGAGAGGGGTTCGAGGCGGGCAATGCGCGCGGTACGATGGCGGTGGTCGACGCCATGCGCAAACGCGGCGTGCGCCGGCTCGTCCATGTCTCCTCGCTGGCCGCGCGCGAGCCGGGCATGTCGGACTATGGCTGGTCGAAGGAACTGGCCGAACGCCATGTCAAGGCCAGCGGTCTCGACTGGACGATCGTGCGTCCGCCCGCCATCTACGGCCCCAATGACCAGGAAATGCTGGAACTGTTCCGCATGGCCAAGCGCGGCATCATGCTGCTGCCACCCGGCGGCCGGTTGTCGGTGATCCATGTCGCCGATCTGTCCCGCCTGCTGCTGACGCTCGCCTGCGAAAAGGAGCAGAGCCAGACCCGCACCTATGAGGCGGACGATGCGACGCCCGGCGGCTGGGACCATCAGGAATTCGGCCAGGCGATCGGCCGGGCCGTGGGCCGCACTGTCCGCACCTTCGCGACGCCGCAATGGCTGCTGGCGACCGCCGCCCGGCTCGACCGGCTGGTGCGCGGCCGCAACGCCAAGCTGACCCCCGACCGGGTCGATTATTTCTGCCATCCCGACTGGGTCGTCGCCAAGCGCAAACAGCCGCCCAAGCGGCTGTGGACGCCGCAAATCCCGACCGAGGAAGGGATCAAGGCCACGGTCGAAGCCTATCGCGCCAAGGGCTGGCTGTAGCCCGCCCAAGGACACAATTCCGCGCGGGTCACGACCGAAGTTCACAGTGTAAACGGCCTTTTCGGGGCATTTGCACCTGCTTCGCCCCCATGATGCACCGCCCACGCACCGGTAACGCGCCATGACAGGTTCGGCAGACGCGCCCGGCGCGCGCCGACAAGGCCCCACCCGCGCACCTGCGCAGCGACAGCGACGCACCCGTCGCGCGCCATTTGCATGGATAGCGGAGGCAGGATGAGCGGCAGCGTCATGCCCCAGCTTAGAGCAGGGCAGATCTGTAGGACAGCGGCATGCGGGATTGACGGATCGAGTTTCGATCAAGCACCGCCCATCCCATCATCGTCACCCTGAACTTGTTTCAGGGTCCATTCCTCCCAATAGACCAATGGTTTGTTAGGCTTGATGGATGCTGAAACAAGTTCAGCATGACGTCGGTGGGATGGCCGTAAGCCATCCAACCCGGTCACGCCGCCGGATCGGACTCCGCCGGTTTCTGCGCGCGCTGTTCGTCGACAAATTCGCTGACCGCCTTGCCGCTGGCGTTGAGCAGCGGATAGGTGCGGGCGTCGGACAGCCAGTCGGGGCGGCGCGCGCCGCTGCCGTAGAATGTGTCGTAGACGAGGGAGAAGGCAAGGAAGACCAGGGTCGCGCCAATCAGGCCCTTGATCGCGCCGAAGCCGCCGCCCAGCACCCGGTCGATCGGGCCGAGCACCGACTGGCGGGTGCGCTGGCCGATCGCGCGAGCGAGCAGCTTGCCTGCGCCGAAGGTGACGGCGAAGATCAGGAAGAAGGCCAGCACCGCCGCCCCGCTCTCGCTGCCGACGAAGCTGGTCAGCAATTCGGTGACGGAGGCATGGAACAGGCTGATCGCGAAGATGCCCGCGACCCAGGCGATCAGCGACAGAGTTTCGGTCACGAACCCGCGCAGCAGGCCGAATATGGCGCAACCGCCGATGAGGAGGAGGACGAGGATATCGACGGCGTTCATGCCGCGCTGGCTATCCGCGCCCGAGCATCTGGTCAACCAGCTGTGCAAGGGTGCGGAAGCCGCTGACCGAAATCCCCTTCACCCCATCCGCGCCCGACGCCGGCACGAAGGCGCGGTTGAAGCCCAGTTTCGCCGATTCCCGGAGCCGCAGCGGCGTGTGCGAAACGGGGCGAATTTCGCTCGACAGCGCAATCTCACCGAACAGCACGACATCGGCGGGCACCGGCCGTTCCGACAAGGCCGACATCAAAGCGGCGGCGACGGCGAGGTCGGCGGCGGGATCGGACAGGCGATAGCCGCCCGCGACATTGAGATAGACTTCGCAGGTCGAGAAGCTGAGGCCGCAGCGCGCCTCCAGCACGGCGAGGATCATCGCCAGCCGGCCGCTGTCCCAGCCGACCACCGCGCGCCGGGGCGTTGCCCCGCTCGACAGCCGCACGACCAGCGCCTGGATCTCGACCAGCACCGGCCGCGTCCCTTCGAGCGCGGGGAAGACGGTGGCGCCCGTCACCGTCTCGTCGCGATTGGTGAGGAACAGGGCGGACGGATTGGCGACCTCCTCCAGCCCCTCGGCAACCATCGAGAAGACGCCGATCTCGTCGGTGCCGCCAAAGCGATTCTTGATCGCGCGCAGGATGCGATATTGGTGGCTGCGCTCACCCTCGAACGCCAGCACCGTGTCGACCATATGTTCCAGCACGCGCGGACCGGCGATGCTGCCATCCTTGGTGACATGGCCGACCAGGATCAGCGCGGTGCCACGCTGCTTGGCGAATTTGATCAGTTCCTGGCTCGACGCGCGCACCTGGCTGACGGTGCCGGGCGCGCCCTCGATCAGGTCGCTATGCATGGTCTGGATCGAATCGATGATCAGCAATGCGGGCGGCACGCCCTCGCTCAGCGTCGTCAGGATATCGCGCACCGATGTCGCGCTCGCCAGTTGCACCGGCGCATTCCCCAGGCCCAGCCGCTGGGCGCGCAGCCGCACCTGGTCCGACGCTTCCTCGCCGCTGATATAGGCGACCGTCAACCCGCGCGAGGCGACCCGCGCCGCCGCCTGCAGCAACAGGGTCGACTTGCCGATGCCCGGATCGCCGCCGATCAGCGTGGCCGACCCCGGCACGATGCCGCCGCCCAGCGCCCGGTCGAACTCGGCGATGCCGGTGCTGGTGCGCGCGGGCAGTTCCACCTTGCTGTCGAGGCCGATCAGGGTGATCGCCCGGCCACCACCCTGCAGGTCATGCTTGGCGGAAAAGACGGTTTCGGCCGCTTCCTCGACGATGCTGTTCCATTCGCCGCAGTCATCGCACTGCCCCTGCCACCGGCCGGAGACGGTGCCACATTGCTGACAGACGAATTTGCGCTTTGCCTTGGCCATGGTCCACGCATAACAGAACATAAAAGGAACACAAACGCGATCTTGCATCGAGGCTGGAAACCCCCGCGCCGCTGGCGCATTGAAGCAGCATGTCCGCCACGATCCGCGTCGCCAGCTATAATATCCGCAAGGCCATCGGTACCGACCGCCGCCGCTCGCCCGAGCGGGTGATCGACGTGCTGAACGAGGTGGATGCCGACATCATCGCGCTGCAGGAGGCCGACCGGCGCTTCGGCATACGCTATGCCGCGATCCCGCCGCTGCTGCTCGACCGCCAGAGCGGATACAAGCCGGTGCCGCTCAATGTCCAGACCGACAGCATGGGCTGGCACGGCAATGCCATCATCGTCCGCAAGGAGGCGGAGGTCGCCGCCTATGACGTGCTGCACCTGCCCTGCCTGGAGCCGCGCGGCGCGACCATGGCGGAGGTCGCGATCAAGGGCGCGACGCTGCGCGTGTTCGGCATGCATCTCGACCTGTCGGGCCTGTGGCGGCGCAAGCAGGCGGCGGCGGTGATCCATGCCGCGGCGCAGGGTCATGCCCTGCCGACGGTGCTGATGGGCGACCTCAACGAATGGAGCGCCGAGCGCGGTTGCCTGGCCGACTTTGCCCGCCATTACAGCTTCGCGCCCTGCGGCCGCAGCTTTCACGCGCGCCGCCCGGTCGCCCGGCTCGACCGGATCATGCATTGCGGCCGCATCCGCCTGGTCGACAGCGGCGTCCACGAAAGCGCCGCCGCGCGCAAGGCGTCGGACCATCTGCCGATCTGGGCGGAATTCCGGCTGGGGTAAAGGCGGGCGCGTGTTGGGGGACGGCTGAGGATCTGAAAACAACCATCTCCCGTCATTGCGAGCGTAGCGAAGCAATCCACCGGCGCGAGATGGATTGCTTCGCTACGCTCGCAATGACGATGTCGGGCTTTGACGGCTAACGACCAGAAGTGGACATTCCTCCCCGGAACGGGGAGTTCAATGGAGACACGGGTCTCCATTGAACAGACGCGAAGCGCTGACGGAGGGGCAGGTGCCTCTTGGCGCTGCGCTATCCGGCCTGTGCCCCTCCACCACTCGCTACGCGAGCGGTCCCCCTCCCCGTGCCGGGGAGGAATGTCTTGTTCCCACCCATTTTAGCCATTTTGACGGACACCCGATTTTCGCCCGCGGTCTACTCCCCCAACTGCCTGGCCACCAACGGCGCGACCTTGGCGGTGATGCGCTGGACGCCTTGCGGGTTGGGGTGGATGCCGTCGGGCAGCAGCAGGCTGCGCTGGCCGATCACGCCGTCGAGGAAGAAGGGGTAGAGTAGCACGCCGTGCTTCTTTGCCAGATCGGGATAGATCGGGTTGAAGGCGGCGGCATAGTCCGGTCCCATATTGGGCGAGGCCATCATGCCGGTCAGCATCGCCGGGATACCGCGCTTGGCAAGTTCGGTCAGGATGGCGTCGATATTGGTCCGGGTCGCCTGCGGGCTGAGGCCGCGCAGCATGTCGTTGCCGCCCAGGCCCACGAGGACCAGGTCGGGCTTGCGCGGCAGGCCGTCGAGGCCGAAGGCGAGGCGGGCGAGGCCGTCCGCGCTGGTGTCGCCCGACACGCCGGCATTGACGACATGGGCCTTGATCCCCTGTTGTGACAGGGCTTGTTCAAGGATTGGCGCAAAGCCCTGATCCTGCTGAAGATTATAGCCGGCATAGAGGCTGTCGCCGAAGACAACGACCAGCTTGCCATCGGCGATTGGCTGTGTCGCCTTCGCTGTCATGTTCGCGGCGCTATTGTCGGCGGGGGCAAGCGCCTGCTCCTTCGTTGGGGAACAGGCGGCGAGCAGTTGGACAAGCAGCAGCGAGAACCCATATAGCCGGAAACCGTTCGCCAAGGAGCCTTCCTTCTTCATGCATGCGACCATCGATGCCCCCCATATCGCGATCCAGGCGCGCAATGTCACCCTCTCGCTCGGCAACACGCAGATATTGAAGGGGATCGACCTGGATATTCGTCGCGGCGAGAGCCTGGCGATCTTGGGCGCGTCTGGATCGGGCAAGTCATCGCTGATGGCGATCCTGTCGGGGCTGGAACAGGCGAGCGGCGGCACGGTCAGCGTGGCGGGCGTCAATTATCGCGCGCTCGACGAGGATGGGCTGGCGCGGGCGCGGCGCGGGCGGATCGGCATCATTCTGCAATCCTTTCACCTGTTGCCGACGATGACGGCGCTGGAAAATGTCGCCGTGCCGCTGGAACTGGCGGGTCTGGCCGATCCGTTCGAGCGGGCGGCGCGGGAATTGACGGCGGTGGGCCTGAGCCATCGCCTGTCCCATTATCCCGCCCAGCTATCGGGCGGCGAGCAGCAGCGCGTGGCGATCGCGCGGGCCATGGCGCCCGATCCGGCGATATTGTTCGCGGACGAACCCACGGGAAATCTGGACCAGGCGACCGGCACCGCGATCATCGACCTGCTGTTCGCTAGGCAGCAGGCGAGCGGCGCGACCCTGCTGATCATCACCCATGATCCGGCGCTGGCGGCGCGGTGTGACCGGACCGTCGAGATGCGGGACGGGCAGCTGAGCGGCGAGGTTGCCGCGTGACGCCATTGGGGTGGGGGGCAAGCTGGCGGATCGCGCGGCGCGACCTGCATGCCGGATTCCGCGGCTTGCGGCTGCTGTTCGTCTGCCTGTTCCTGGGCGTGATGACGCTGGCGGCGATCGGCAGCCTGACCAGCGCGATCACCGGCGAGATTTCGGCGCGGGGGCAGATGATCCTGGGCGGCGATGTCGAGATAGCCATGACCCAGCGGGTGATGGACGCACGCGACCAGCAGGCGATCGCGCGGCTGGGCCGGATGAGCGAGACGGTGCGGCTGCGCGCCATGGTCCACAAGGGCGGCGGGCTCGAGGCGCCGCCGCTGCTGACCGAGTTGAAAGGCGTGGACGATGCCTATCCGCTTTATGGCACGCTGGCGTTGCAGCATGGACGCTATGCGCCGCTGGCGGCCGACCGCATCCTGATCAGCCCGGCCCTGGCGGAGCGGATGGCGATCGGCGTCGGTGACGCGCTGCGCTATGGCACGGCCGATTTCACGGTGGCGGCGATCATCGCCGACGAGCCGGACCGGGTGGGCGAGGGCTTTACCCTGGGGCCGGTGGCGATCGTGTCGATGGACGGGCTGGACCGCACCGGACTGATCCAGCCGGGCAGCCTCTACCGTGCCAAATATCGGCTGCGCCTGCCGGCCGGGGCGGATGCGCAGGCGCTGCGCGAGCGGCTGGAGAAGCGCTATGTCGAGCAGGGCTGGGAATATAAGGACCGCGAGCGGGCAGCGCCGGGCACCAACCGCTTCATCGAGAATATGGGCCAGTTCCTGTCGCTGATCGGCCTGGCCGCGCTGGTGATTGCCGGGATCGGCGTCAGCAATGGCGTTGCGTCCTATCTGGCGATCAAGCGCGGCGCGCTGGCCACTTTCAAGGTGCTGGGCGCGACATCGGCCGATATCCAGCGCATCTATCTGCTGCAGATCGGGGTGGTTGCGGGGCTGGCCATATTGGCCGGGCTGGTGGCGGGCGCGCTGTCGCCGCCCTTGCTGGTCTGGGCGGCGGGCGACATGCTGCCGGTGGCGCCGGGCTTCCACCTCTATCCGCTGCCGCTGGCGACGAGCGCCGCCTATGGCCTGCTGATCGCGCTGATCTTCACGTTGCCGCCGCTGGCCCGTGCGCGGACCGAGCCAGTGGCGGCGATCCTGCGCACTCTGGTCGACGGGCGGCGGCGGATCGACCGGCACACGCTGGCGCTGGTCGGCGGAGCGATCGCGCTGCTGGTCGCGGTCGTGCTGCTGACGGCGCGTACGCCGATGTTCGCAGCGGCGATGCTGGGCGCCATTACGGCGACCCTGTTGCTGCTGCTGGCGATGGGGCAGGGGATAAAGTGGCTGGCGCGGCGCATGCCCCATGCGCGGCGGCCGCTGCTGCGGCTGGCGCTTGCCAACCTCCATCGGCCCGGCGCGCAGACCGCGGCGCTGACCGTGGCATTGGGGCTGGCGCTGACCCTGTTCGTCACGCTGGCGGCGATCCAGACCAGCATCCAGGCGGAGATTGGCCGGACCGTGCCGAAACAGGCGCCCAACCTGTTCATACTCGACATGCCGGCCGGGGCGGAGGCGCAGTTTCGCGCCTTGATGGCCAGGCGCGTGCCGGCGGCGAAGCTGAATGTCGTGCCGATCCTGCGTGGCACGGTGACCGGCTATTCGGGCAAGCGCGTCGCCGACCTCAAGGAAAAACCGGAAGGGGCGTGGATCCTGCGCGGCGAGCGCGGCGTCACCTATAGCGCGACCCTGCCGGAGGGGAGCGAGATCGTGGAAGGACGCTGGTGGCCGCGCGACTATGTCGGGCCGCCGCTGGTGTCGCTGGACGCCGACCAGGCCAAGGCGCTGGACATCTGGGTCGGCGATCGCATTACCGTGTCGATCCTGGGCCGCGAGATCGAGGCGCGGGTCGCGTCGCTGCGCAAGATCAACTGGGACACGATGGGTTTCAACTATGTGATGGTCTTTTCGCCGAGCACGCTGGCGTCGGCGCCGCACAGCCTGACCGCGACGATCAGCCTGCCCGACAAGCGCCAGGAGCAGGCGGTGACCAGCGCGCTGCTGGCGAGCTTCCCCGGCGCGTCGGTGATCGAGGTGGGGCAGGTGATCGGCCAGGTGTCCGGCTTGCTGGACCAGATGTCGGGGGCGATCCTGGCGGCGGCGTCGGTGACGGTGCTGGCGGGTGTCGCCGTGCTGATCGGCGCGATCGCGGCCGGGCGGCAGAGCCGAAGCTATGACAGCGTGGTGCTGAAGCTGCTGGGGGCGACGCGCGGCCAGATATTGGGGGCGCAGGCGCTGGAATATGGCGTGCTGGCCGGGCTGCTGGCGCTGGTGGCGCTGTTGCTGGGTGGGGCCGCCGCCTGGTATGTGGTGGTGCAGCTGTTCAGCTTTGGCTGGGCGCCCGACTGGGGCGTGGTGCTGGTGACGCTGGCGGGCGGAGCGGTGCTGACGCTGGGGATCGGCCTTGCCGGATCGATCCCGCTGATGTCGGTGCGGCCCGCAAGGGCGCTGCGGCAGCTATAGAGGGGATGCCCCGGCGCTATTGCGGGGGCATCTTCATGTAGAGCGGCAGGGTGAGGCTGAGGAAGAAGGCCTCGCCCTTCAGGCGGTTGGTGGCGTCGAGTTCCTTGAAGGCGCGCAGGCGGAAGGTCGCGGGCGAGCGGCCCATGGTGACATTGAGCGCGGCCGTGCCGCCGACGCCGACCACCTCACCCCGGAAGGCACCGAGCAGGGCGCCGCTGCTCTTGTCATCGCTGATCTGCTTGAGCCAATAGCCCTGGGCGCCGATGGAGAATTTCTTCGACAGCGCCTTTTCCACCGATCCTTCGAGGTGGAACTCGTTGCCGCTGTCATATTCCGTATAGTCATTCTTGCCGTTGAAGGTGACGCCGGTCTTGCCGGTCAGATCCCAGCCGCTCTCATCATCATGCAGGCTGAGCGCCAGCGAGGTGTCGACCGCCCAGCGATGCAGCGCCAGATTGGCCAACTGATCCTCGCGATAATGGCCGACCGGGATGTTGACCATGCTACTGGCCTGGATGTGGAGCTTGCCCGCCTTCCAGCCGAGCATGGTGTTGAACACCGGATCGCCGACGACCAGCGCGGAATCATGGACGTTGAGGCTGCGCAGATTGCCGAACGGGCCGGTAACGACGGCATTGGCATCGATCATCGGCGCACCGACCGGCACGGTCACGCCCATCGACAATGTGCCGCCCAGGAAGTTGGTGGAGGGCACGACCAGCGTCGTCAGGAAATCGGCGACGATCGTTGCATCGAGGCCGGCGACGACATTGCCGCCGACGACGAATTCCTTGCTGGCGCTCGCGCTGCCATTGTAGATGTAAATGGTGTCGTCGAAATAGACACCCTCCAGCGGCGGCATCACGGCGGTCGCTGGGCCGCCGGTGCCGGGAACATAGAGGCTGGCTGCGCCCTCGACGGCCTTCGCCGGGGTGCTGATCGCACCGGCCAGCGGCAGGAGAACGCCCAGCAGGCAGGTCTTCACGTTGCGCATCATCTGTCCCCAATTTCCCTGAAGGCCATGAAGCCCGGTGCCATCATCCATCGGCGCGGCGGGTGGGGCCATCGGGATAATCCCCGATCCGGTTGGGGGACGCTCGCATCGCAGAAAACCCTATGATCGATGCTAAGATCAGGAAAATGCACGATAACCATGCTTTCCTCTCGCCAAGCAAAGCGGGACATGGCAGATTTTCCGCTGCCAGGCTCCACGTGGACCATGACGGAAAGGCCGATATTGGCGGCTTTGCGCGCTGTCGGGGCAATATCGGCCGATGCGGGGGAAAACCCCCATTGTTTCAGGCGGGCGGGCCGCAAAGATAGGCGGGCTCATCATGGGCGCCATCGGGAGTGGACAGGGGTAAGGGATGAGCAAGCCATTGACGCGGATATTGATTGCCGACGATCATCAGGCCTTGCGCCAGGGGGGTCGGACTTTCCTCGAAACCCAGGATCGCTGGCAGATCGTCGCCGAGGCATCGGACGGGCATGACGCGCTGAAAGCGGCGCGCGATACCCAGCCGGACATCGCGATCCTGGATTATTCGCTGCCGCTGATGAACGGGCTGGAACTGACCCGCGCGCTCAAGCAGGAATTCCCGCGGATCGAAATACTGATCTACACGATGCATGATCGGGAGGATCTGCTGGTCGAGGTGCTGCGTGCGGGCGCGCGCGGCTATGTGCTCAAGTCCGACAGCGGCCAGCATCTGCAGTCGGCGGTCGAGGCGCTGTCGCTGCGCAAGCCCTATTTCTCGGCGGCGATCTCCGAAACATTGCTCGACCATTATGTGAAGAGCAGCGTGGCCGGCAGCAATGTCGCCACGCTGACCCCGCGCGAGCGCGAGATCGTTCAGTTGATCGCCGAGGGCAAGATCAACAAGCAGATTGCCCATCTGCTCGATATCAGCGTGAAGACGGTCGAGACCCACCGCGCGGCGGCGATGCACAAGCTGAAGCTGGGAACGACGGCGGAGCTGGTGCGCTATGCGGTGCGCAACAATATCGTCGAACCCTGATCGGCGGGCGATCGGCGGGCGGGCCTGATCCTGCGCCGCCGATCAGGCGAGGTCAGTCGGTCTGGCGACGGCGCGGTATGGTCGCGGTGACGAGCGTGCCGGCGCCGGTGCGGCGGACTTCCAACTGGCCAGCGAGGGCCACGACCCGCTCCCGCATGCCCGACAGGCCGACGCCGACGATGTCGCGGCCCTGACCGTTGAGGATATGTTCGGGCACGCCCCGGCCATCATCCTCTATTTCCAGGGTGAAGCTGGTCTGGGTCCGTCGCAGGCGGACGACGGCGTGGCGGGCATCGGCATGTTTGTAGACATTGGCCAGTGCTTCCTGCGCCACGCGATAGAAGGCGATCTCCATGTCCGGGTCGCGCTTGATCGGTCCCGAAAGGCAGCGAAATTCGACCTGGATCCCGGACCGGCGGGCGAAGCCGCGGGTGAAATGGGCGAGGGCCGCCTCGATACCATCCTCCGCCAGTTCGGGCGGATGGAGCAGATAGCTGAGCGTCCGCACCTGGTCCTGGATCGCCTTGAGCGAGATTTCCATGGCCTGATAGGCGTCGTTGGCCTGGGGGCTCATGTCGCTGTTGCGCAGCGTCATGAGGTTGAACTGCATCAGGGCCAGTTGCTGGGCCGTTTCGTCATGCAGTTCGCGGGCGATCCGCTTGCGCTCCTCTTCCTCCGCCTGCAGCATCGAGAGGTGGTAGCGACGGGGATTGGCGGTTTCGCTTTCCGGATCTTCATCGTCGAGATGGCTGAGGATGAACAGATCCTCGGCGCCCGGCAGGCGTTCGCCATGGACGACCATGCGGATGTCCTGCCCGGCGAGCGGGAAGCTGAGGGTCTGGCTGAAGGGCGTGTTGTGCTGACAGAGGGCGGCGACATGTTCGCTCACGCTGCGGGCATCCTGCGGCGGCGCGGCGAAACGCGCCTTGACGGCATAGTAGCTCTGGCCTGCCACGAGATGCAGGTCGAGGCCAACGGCGCGGAGATAGGGCTGGCAGGCGCCATTGATGGCCACGATGCAGGCATCGCGATCCACCACCACGATCTTGACCGGAATGCTGTTGATCAGTCGCTGCAGCTCTGCACGGGATGTTGTATGGGACGGACTCGGCGGAACCAGATAGATCGGCGCCGGAACTGTGGCACTACCACGTTCGTCACCGAAAAACTCCGGATAATAGGGTGCCCCCGCTTGATGTAGTTCGAGCATGACGTCTCCCTCACCAGCTAAAATGCCCTGTATCATTCGACCGGGGCGAAAGTCCCGGCGCGTAAAGATCATCTGCGCGGCAAATGCCGCGTGAAAATGGACTAACTAACGAGCGACCCTGTTATCAGGAAGTATACCGGGGGTATTTCTATGTAGCAATGGTCGAGGCGATGCAAAAGTCGGAGTTTTTCGCGAACTTGAGATGCTTTCTGCATTGGTGGATGTTTGGCGGGTTGCTGCCGCGAAACCTATGGGAAATGGCCGTTTAACAGCGTTAATGGACTAAAGTATGACATTGTATACTTTGAAGAAATGTGAGTTTTATGTATAATTTTAGGTCTAAGGAAATATACCTACTGTAACGCGCGGATGTGGTCGGCGGTCTGCGCGACGCTCCTGAGTCGCGCATGCCGATGGATGGTTGAGCGGCCTGATTTGACGACCGGGTATTTACCCCGAGATGGGGGGACCGGCCCGCACGGCATTTTCCGGCCGCTTTACAGGCCAATGGTGATGACGGCATCGGGTTTACCGCGGCAACATTCTCCGCTCTCCTAGGCAATGACCCCGATGCCCAAGCTCTACGCAAGGGCGCACAAGGGGGGGCAGGCGTCATGGTCGCCATATCAAATGAGCGGCCGCTGGCCACAGGGAGGACGAAATGGCGCGTCACAGCATCAGGCTTGGCGGCATTTGTGTCGTGATGACGTGGGTAGCCGCAGCGCCCGTGCATGCGCAATCGCTCGACGACAAATATTGGATCGAGGTGGGGGCCTATTGGCCATCGGTCAGTTCCCATGTCCGGGTCGCACCCGCGTCCAATCCGGATGGCGGCACGAATATCGACCTGGAATCGGACCTTGATCTCGACAAGCACAAGGCACTGCCGCAGGTCGCGGCGGGGATCAGATTGGGCGGCAACTGGTCGGTGATGGGCGAATATTATTCGTTGAGCCGCAACGGGTCAAAGACGGTGGCGCGCGATATAGTCTTTGACGATGTCACCTATCCGGCCGGGGTGCGGGTGGAGAGCGGCTTCGATAGCGATGTCTACCGGCTGACCTTCGGCTATGCGTTCGTGAGCACCCCTGACACCCGCGTCGGCGCGGCGCTGGGGCTGCATGCGACCGATTTCACCCTGACGCTCAAGGGGGATGCCCGATTGGGGGAAACGCAGGTGAGCGGCACGCAACGTCGTCGCAAGGCGCTGGCGCCGCTGCCGACGGTGGGGCTGTTCGCGACGCAGCGGATCGCCACCGACCTGACGCTGAGCGCGCGGGCGGATTATCTGTCGCTCAAGGTCGACGATTATAAGGGCCGGCTGCTCAACACCGAAGCGGCCATGACCTGGCGCTTTGCCCGGAATGTCGGGGTCGGCGCGATGTGGCGCTACGTCAATTATCGCGTCGATGTCGACAAGGATAGCTGGGCCGGGCGGATGAAATATCGGTTTAGCGGCCCGGCGGTCTTCATGCAGGTCGGGTTCTGACAGGAAAGGGCGTCGTGCGGGTCGGCGCGACGCCCCTTCTGCCTGTCAGGCGGCGCGGATCACGCAGCGAAAGCCGATATGGCTGGTCGAGGAGTCGATCGCCTGGGCATGGCGCGCAGCGGGGCGATAGCGCCGGCAATAGCTGGGCGCACAGAGGTGCGAGCCACCCTTCAGGACACGGCGGGGGATGAGGATGTGCGGCTGGTGCGGGTCATAGCTGGCTTCGCGCGCCTGGTTGAGCGGGTTGCGCGGCGCGCAGCAGGGGCGCGAGGGATCGCCCTGGTGCCGGGCGGAATAGAAATCCTCGGTCCATTCCCAGACATTGCCGATCATGTCGGACAGGCCATAGCCATTGGCGGGGAAGCTGCCGACCGGCGAGGTGCGTTCATAGCCGTCGATCAGCAGATTTTCGGACGGGAAATTGCCCTGCCAGAAATTCGCCATCGCCTTGCCATCGGGCAACAGTTCGTCGCCCCAGGCAAATTCCTGGCCATCGACGCCGCCACGCGCGGCAAATTCCCATTCCGCTTCCGTGGGCAGCGCCTTGCCGGCCCAGGCGGCATAGGCAGCGGCGTCATCATAGGTGACGTGGACCACCGGATGATCGTCTAGATCATCGATCGAGGAGTCCGGGCCGAGCGGATGGCGCCAGTCGGCGTCGAAGACATAGCGCCACCACTGGCTCCAGTCATGCAGCGGCACGGGGCGTTCGGTCGGCGTGAAGACCAAGGAGGCGGGGCGCAGCATGTCCGGTTGGGCGCCGGGATAATCGTCCGGATTGGGGGCGATCTCCGCCGTGGTGCGATGGCCGGTCGCCTCGACGAAGCGACGGAAGTCGCGATTGGTGACGGGGGTGGCATCGATCCAGAAGGCGTCGACCTCGACCGGATGGGCCGGCGCTTCCTCGGGATAATGATGGTCCGACCCCATGATGAAGCGGCCGCCGGGAATATGGATCATGTTGTCCGGCGCAGTGGCCGCAGGGGCGAGGGGGGATGGCACGGTCAACCGATACTCCTTGTCTGTCGATCCTGTTGATGCGCCTATACGGCGCGTGTCGCAATGGCCGCGAACAGGGCGATGCCGGCCACGCACATGATCAGCGCCATGACCAGCACCGGCCGGCCCAGATGAAACTGGTTGGTCTGCTTGAGGTCGGACAGCGTCATCCAGTAACCCCATGTGCCGAGCAGGATGGCCAGCGTGCCCATGCCGGCGAGGAACAGGCCGATATGCTGCGGGCTCTGGGAATCGCCATGGCCCGTCTTCTCCGTCGCGGCGTCGAGAAATTTGTAGATGGTGAAGCCGAAGCTGAGCATCGAGAGCGAGGTGCGAATCCACGCCATCAAGGTGCGATCCGCGGCCATGACGGTGCGTTTTGCACCCAGATCGGCTGGCAGATTGGGAATGTCTTCCGTCATGATCGCCGCTCCATCAGCGAGAAATCTTGCGGTGATCCTAGGCGTGCCGTCGGGGATTGGCGATCATGATAAACCCTGGGACGGCACAGTAACGATCTGTTCCCGGTGCGCGGGCGCAAAGCGGCGCGGAGCGTTGGATAGCAGCATGTTAGGCGCGCGCCGGATGACGGGCATCGGCGCAAAAGGCCGATCAGGGCAAATCCCGACTTGGCCGGCCCCGGCGGCGCTCTAGCTTGATAGCGACAGGACAAGGCCGGGATGGTGCGCAAATGACCACCCGGCAGCAGGGATCGGCCGGGACTACCGGCCCATGAAATGACTGCCACCCATCCCCCCGGGTGTGGTCATGCATCAGGCGGGAAGAAGGACTGCACTTTCCGCCTGATGCTCCGTCAGGCTCAGGCCCTGCTCGGAAAGAAATGCGGCCAAATCGGCAATTATCCCGATGGGCCGTATCGGCGGAACAGCGATAGTCGGCCGCAGCAAGGGAGATGGCGTCCGATGGCTGCATCGCGCATCTCGCCGCGCGTCCGATCCGGGCAGAAGGAGCTTGTGATGAGGTCTAGGATAAAATGTCTCTGTGTGCCGCTGGCGCTGCTGGCCGCATCCACTGCCCATGCGCAGACTGCCGCGCCGGCGGCGGGCGTGGTCGAGCCGGCGGCGATGGACGCCATGGACAAGATGAGCGCCAAGCTGATCTCGCTGCCCGGCTTCGCGCTGAAGGCGGATGTCACGACCGAAGTGGTGCTGGATACCGGGCAGAAGCTGCAGTTCACCGGTGCGCTGGACATTCAGGTCCACAAGCCCGACGCGTTCAAGATCGTCGCCACATCCGACATCCAGAACCGCGAATATTATTTCGGTGGCGGCAAGTTCACGGTGCTGGCGCCGCGGCTGAACTATTATGCCAGCGTGCCGGTGACCGGTTCGATCGGCCAGTCGCTCGACAGCCTGCGCACCACCTATGGCATCGAACTGCCGCTGGCCGACCTGTTCACCTGGGGCACGGACCAGACGCTGCGCAGCCGCATAAAGTCGGGCTATGTCATCCGCCCCGAGACGATCGATGGCCGTACCTGCACCCATTATGCCTTCCGCCAGGAAAAGGTCGACTGGCAGATATGGATCGAGGACAGCAGCCAGTTGCCCTGCAAGATGGTGATCACCGACACGAACGATCCGTCGATGCCGCAATATAGCGCGCTGATGCGCTGGGACGGCAGCGCGCGACCGTCGGCGGCTGACCTCGCCTTCACCGCGCCGGCCGGCGCCAATCCGATCCGCATGGTGGACCTGAGCAAGGGAGAGGCGAAATGAGCATGGAGGCAAAACGCGGCCTGGCCATCATCGCATCGCTTGCCCTGATGGCTGAACCGGTCGTCATCGGTCGGGTCATGTTGTCATCGGCGGCGCTGGTGCTGGGCATGACCGCTTCGACGGTAGAGGCGGCGCCGCCCCGGAACCGCGGTAATCGCGGTGGCGGCGGGCGCGCACGACCGGCGCGGCCCTCGGGCGGCGGCCATGCGGCGCGGCCGGGCAATTCCAATCCCGGCGGGCGGCCGGGCGTGCGCGGCGGATCGGTCAACAATGTCAATCACAACCGGCATCACAACACGGTCAATAATGTCCATGTGAATGTCGATCATGGCGGTGGGCATCGTGGGGGCGGTCCGGACCGCTACGACCATTATGATCATCATCGCCATGACCGGTGGGATGATGATTGGGACGATCACTGGCATCCGGTGGCGACCGCGGCCGCAGTGACGCTGACGGCGGCGGCGATCGGGTCGATCGTGCGCAGCATTCCGCCGGATTGCTCGACCGTGGTGGTCAACGGCATCAGCTATTCGCAGTGCGGCAATAGCTGGTATCAGCCGCAATATGTCGGATCGTCGGTGCAATATGTGGTGGTCAATCCGCCGCGCTGAGGCGCCGGTCGATCAAAGGAAAAAGCGGCCGTCCGAAAGGGCGGCCGCTTTTTTGTGGGGCAGGTGCCGGACAGGCGAGTAGGCCCGTCCGGCAGAGCGATCAGAACTTGACCGAGGCGTTCACGAAGAAGGCGCGGCCGTATACGTCGTAGGTCGACGGATAGGTGTTCGACTGCTGCTGGTTGTCGCCCATGATCGGCGGCTTCTTGTTGAACATGTTGTTCATGCCCAGCGACCAGCCGAAGGTTTCCGTCGCCTGCACCTGAAGGCCGAGGTCGAACAGGTTGTAGGCCTTGATCTTCTCGACGGTATAGGTGGTCGTATCGTCGTCGTCGCGGACGCTCGACAGATAGCGATGGGTCAGGCCCAGGGTGATCGGGCCGCTGCTCCAGGTGATGCGGTTGTTGAGCCGCAGCTTGGAATAGGGATCGCCGCAATAGACGCCGAAGCGACCGGCACAGCTCTGGTTCAGTTCCGGGATCGCCGCGACCGGGTTCAGGTCGTAACGGATCAGACGGGTGCCCGCGACGCGGAAGCTGAGCTTGCCGGTCTTGGCGCCGAACACTCCGAAGTTGAGCGGCAGGCTGTAGTTCATCTCGAAGTCCACGCCCTCGGTCTTGAGGCCGCCGGTGTTGGACAGGAGATTTTCCGCGCCCTCGATCGCATAGCTGTTCTCGTTGCGCGGCAGCAGCGAGCAATAGCTGCTGTCATAGGGCGTCCAGCCATTGGACTGATCGCCATAGCAGGCCTTGATGATGTTCGCGGTGCCCGGCGTCGAAATGTAATTGTCGATCTTGATATGGTAATAATCGACCGTCAGGCTGAAGCGCGGCAGGAAGCTGGGCTGGAGCACGACGCCCGCGGTCCAGGTGTCCGACTTTTCCTCACGCAGGTTCGGGTTGCCGCCGGTGATCGAGTCGATCTGCGAGCTGCCACCGTTGATGTCGGTGCCGAGCGCGCTCGACGGAACGCCGGTCGCGACGCAGCTGGCCGCCAGGCTGGCATTGGTGGTCGCGTCCTCGGTCGAGCAGGGATCGTTCGCGGTCGGGAAGTCCTGCGACTGGCCCGAATAGAGATCCGCGACGGTCGGCGCACGCACCGCCCGGCTATACTGGCCGCGGAAGGTGACGTCCTTGATCGGCGCGTAGATGAGGCCGGCCGAGAAGGTGCCGACATTCTTGGCTGCGGTCGAGTAATGCGAGAAGCGATAGGCGCCGTTGAAGTCGAGCTTGTGGACCAGCGGCAGATCGGCGAGCAGCGGCACGTCGATTTCGGCGAACAGTTCCTTCACATTATAGCCGCCCGACAGGCCCTCACCGGCGTTGAAGCCGACGACGTCGCCCGAGGACAGGGCATAGTCCGGATCATAGCTGCCATGTTCGGAGCGATATTCGGCGCCGAAGGCGATGCCGGCCGGGCCGGCGCCCAGATCGAACAGATTGCCGTTGGTGACGGCGAAGCTGGCGACCTGTTCGGTCACGGTGCTGACATTCTTGACCGGGATCGAGATGAAGGCGGCGGCTTCGCTGCTGATATTGCCTTCGCCGAAGATGTTCAGCGGGACGCAGCCATTGCTGGTGTCCGAACAGACCAGATTGCCGTCGCTGTCATAGGTGGTCTTGAGCGCCTGCTCCACGCGGCTGCGCGATACGTTGCCGGTCTGGGTTTCGACCTGCTTGGTGCGCGAATAGCTGTAATAGCCGTCATAGTTCCAGTCGCCGGCAATCTGGCCCTTGGCACCGATCAGGGTGCGATAGGCGGTGTTGTCGACATTGGAGATGCGGGCGCCGACCTCGTTGAGGCGGCGATAGATGGCGGCGGTGGCATAGCCATCGCCATCGGTGTCGGCTGCGGACAGCAGCGCCTGCGATTCCGGCGAAAGGAAGGAGGAGTCGACGTCGAGCGAGACCGAGCCGGTGAACGGCGTGGACGCCAGGCGGTTCTTGACGCGATTGTTGATGAACTGACCCTCGGCATAGACGGTCAGGTGATCGTTGACGTCATAATGGGTCTGGGCGCTCAGCAGGATGCGCTTCTGGGGCACCTGCAGATAATTGTCCGGCGCATAGTTGTAGGCGTCGCTCGTCGCGTCATAGGCCGAATAGCTGCCGTCCTGGTTGAACTTATACTGGGTGCCGGCCAGGGCGAAGCGGGTGCCGGGGATCGAGCCCGAGCCGCCGGCGGCCAGGCCGCCATCGCCGTCATCGGTATAGGCCTGCTTGGTGTAGCTGCGGGCCGACTGCTGGACGGCGTCGCGCTTGGTATAGTCGATGTAGAAGGTGGCGTTGCCGCGACCGTCGGCGAAATTGCCGCCCATCAGCAGGTTGGTGTTGAAGGTACCGCCGTCGCCTGCCTGGTTGATGCGATAATTGGCGTTTGCTTCGACGCCGGAAAAGTCGCGCTTGGTCACGAAGTTGATGACGCCGGCGATCGCGTCCGAACCATAGACGGCGGAACGGCCGCCCGACACGACTTCGACATGGTCGATCAGGCCCGCCGGAACGGTGTTGAGATCGACGATCTGGTTGGAGTCATAGGAGACGTAGCGACGGCCATCGACCAGCACCAGGGTGCGGTTGGCGCCCAGGCCGCGCAGGTCCGCCGTCGACACGCCGCCGCCCGGATTATTGGATGCCGCCGTCGTGCTGGGGATCAGCTGGGGCAGGTCGTTGATGATCGATTCGACGTTGACCTTGCCGCTGAGCTTCAATTCCTGCGCGCTGACGATCGCGATCGGCGATGCCTGTTGCAGGTCAGGGCGGGCGATGCGCGAACCGGTGACGACGATGGTGTCGCTGGTCGCGCCGTCATCCGCCGCGCTGGTCTGCGCGAAGGCCGGGGTCGCCAGGCCGAGCAGGATGGTCGACGCCGAAAGGCGCCGCAGGATGTGAGATGGCATGAAAATAATCTCCCTTGGGATTTTTATCCCGGCCCGCGCCCTGTTGGTTTGTCCTTGGGATGACGCGAGCCGATGGAGAGATTTGTATGCGTGCGACGAAGTGCGTCAACGCGATTTGCCGTGTTTCACAAAGGTTTAACAAATCTGTTGCCAATAAAAAACAGATATGGCGATAGATTTGATCATGTTATGAAATGTTGCGTATGTTTCAGTTGATTTCATTATTTGAGAAATTTGAAAATTATATTGTATTCATAACGAAAAATGCCCCGCATATCTCCATATGCGGGGTGATAAATTTGACTTGTATTTTGATCAGTTGGCGGTGTTGCCAGCCGTGACGGGGTGGACGAAGATATAGCCTTCATTGCGCACAGTGCGGATCGTCTGTCCCTTGAGCCCGCCGGCCGACAATTTGCGACGCAGACGGCACAGTTGGACATCGATGGCGCGGTCATAATGGTCGCTCGACGCGCCATAGACCTGGTCGAGCAACTGGTTGCGGTTCAGCACCTGGCGTGCATTGGCGACGAAGACGCGCAGCAACTGATATTCGCCCTCGGACAGCGAGATGGTGCCACCGGTCGGATCGAACAACTGGCGGGTGGTGAGGTCGAAGCGCCAGCCCTGGAAGGCGACCCAGCTATTGTCGCGCGGGGCCATAGCCATGGTGCCGGCATCGGCCTGGCGGCGACGGGCGCGCAGCGCCGCATTGGCGCGGGCGAGCAGTTCACGCGCGTTGCAGGGCTTGGTCAGATAATCTTCCGCGCCCATTTCCAGGCCCAGGATGCGATCAATGTCGCTGCTGGCGCGGCTGTGGATGATGACCGGAATGCGCCGCTCGAACGCAAATTCGCGCAGCAGGCCGGCAGTATGCTGGCCCGGCATCATCGGTTCGGCGATCAACAGGTCATAATGACCTTCTTCCGAAAGGCGGCGCATGTCGGCGAGGTTGGCGGCGGTGTCGACGTCGAAGCCATAGCGGCCGAAATAGTCCGACAGCGACGTCAGCAGTGCTGCGTCATCGTCGGCAAGGAGGATGTGGCTGTTCTGCATGATCGAGCATAGGACGGCGCCGGCCCGGCCATCCCGTCGCGTGATTTTGCGTCGCGGCATGTCTGTTGTTCCAGTCGGTCGGCAATGGCGGCCTCGCCATGCCGATAATAGTCGTTGAAATGGGCGATCGCGCCCTCGTCCAATATGTCGCGCATGCGCAGTGGACGGCCGAAGCGGCCCGACGCATTGGCGCGGCGGAGCAGCTTGCGGCTGAGCCCATACCAGCCGGGCAGATGGAGCAGGCAGTCCTTGTCCGCGACGGCGCGCCGGGTGAAGAGATTGGCGGCGCGAAAGGCCCAGAGCAGCAGCCGGTCGGGTGACGGATTGCGTGTGCCCCAGTCCAGCTGGTCGAGCGTGACATCCAGCCCGAAACGGGCGGCATAGGCAGCGGCGAAACCGCGCGGATCGGCGCGAAAATCCTCATAGCGGAAGACATGGACATTGTCCGCGCCGAACAGCCGGTCATAATAAGCGATCAGCCGTGCATAGTCGAAATGCTCGCGGCGGAAGCCGGGCGCCTCGTCCCGCTCGGGCGCCACCGGGCCGAGCCGGTCGCGACCGAACAGATAACGATGGATGCCGAAGGTGCCGCCGCCCTTCACATATTGGAGATAGGCGGACGCGATGGCGGAGCAGGGATCGCGCACGAAGATGACGATCTGCGCGCCGGGCAGCGTGTCGCGGATGCGACCGGCGACATCCTTGGAAAGATTGCCGGCCAGCCCGCCATTATGCAGCCCGCCGCTCAGGTTTTCCTCGCACAGGATGATGTCGTCGCGGTCCTGGCCCAGTCTGTGGCGGGCCTGGTCCGGCTCGAAATGGAGCGCGCCGGCCTCCAGAAAGGCGGCCCGCGCGACGGCGCGGGGCAGGTAGCGACGATTGCGGACAGCGGGATAGAAAATATCCTGGAACCAGGTGGTTCCGGTCTTGTGATAGCCGATATGGATGATGGGGCCCCTGTAGATGCGCATCCTATCCTCCTTCGGTGAGTGCGGGCGTGCTGCGAGACGGGGCGGGGCGGCGGGTCGGCAGTTCGTGCAGCACGAGGCGACAATGCCGTTCCCACGACAGGTTGTTCGCGGCCCAGATCCGGGCCTGATCGCCCAGCCGGCGGCAGAGCGCGGGATCGCGTGCCAGCAGCGCGAGCGCCGCGCGCAATGCGCCGGGGGAATTGCCGTCGACGACCAGGCCGGTGACGCCATCGCGGACCAGTTCGGCCGGGCCGCCATCCGCGCCGACGATGCAGGCCAGCCCATGTGCCATGGCATCAGCGACGCTGAGGCCGAACCCTTCCACCTCGGCGCCGTCCTCCAGCGCGATCTGGGGGTGGAGGAAGATGTCGGCATCGCGATATTGCTCGGCCAGTTCCGCGTCGGAGACATAGCCGGCCAGGCGGACATGATCCTCCAACTGGTGGCGGCGCACGGTCTGCTGGATGCGGATGCCGTCCACGCCGCGGCCGACGATGGTGTAGTGGAGCGAGGCTTCCTCGCGCAGGCAGGCGGCGGCGGCGTCGATCGCGGCCGGAATATTCTTGCGCGCGACGAGGCGGCAGACGGTCAGTATCTGGGCCGGTGCGTCGCCATATTGGAACGCGGTGGCGGGACGGTCGGCCGGCATGCGCACCCCGTTCCAGGCGACGATGGTGCGTGCGGCAAGATCGGGCAGGCGCTGCACCAGCAGGTCGCGGGTGACGGCGCTGACCGCGATGATGCGCCGGGCGCGGCGCAGCACCAGCCGCAGCAGGGCGAAGGCACCGCCGGCCGGGCGACCGACTTCCCGGCCATGGATCGTCACGATGAGGGGGCGGGGAAAGACGAGGGCAGGCAGGGCTGCGCGCCAGGTGCAGGCATGGATCGCCTTTGGGCGCTCACCGCGCAGCCAGGCGCCGGCCATGGCGCGGAACAGCCGGCCATAGACCCGCAGGCGCGAGGCCGGGCCGACATCGATCAGTTCGACGCCGTCGCTGCTGACCCGGCGCGGGCCGGCCGAGGATTTGGCGAACAGGGTGACGCGCCAGCCCAGCGCGGCATAGGCGCGGGCGGTTTCGGCCACATAGGTCTGGACTCCGCCTTCATCGGGCGCATGGACGCGGGCGACGAGCCAGAGGCGGCGATCGGCATCAGCCATGGCGCAGCGCCTCCCGCAGCTTATAGGGTGTCGGAACGGGGCTGGCGGCCGGTGCGCCGCGCGTCAGATAATCCGCGACCGCCCTGGCCGCGCGCGCCGAGGCGGGCGCGCTGCCGCTGGTGAAGGTATCGGACAGGCCGCGTCGCTGGGCGGCGTCATACATGCCATGGGCGGCCATGGCGGCGGCGACCTTGTCCGGGATGCGATCGGCGGATTCATGGACCGGGCCATAATGCCAATGGGCATAGTTGGGATCGTCGCGCCACTGCGCGCCATGGCCGTTGAGGAAGAGACAGGGGCGCGGCGTGGCGATGAATTCGTAGATCTGGCTCGACACGTCGCCGATATAGGCGGCGGCAAGCTGGACATAGCTCATGTCGACGCTTGCCCGGCTGCCCAGGTCGACATGGATGTGCGGCAGGCCGGCAAACTCGGCCAGCATGCGCTCGGCTACGGCGCGCTTGCGGCGATTGTCGAACAGGCGGACATGGGGCGCGACGATCAGGTTGAACCGGTCATCGGCCGCGAACTGGCGCAGCACATCCATGCCCATCGCCTGCCAGGAGGAGAGGCGCGGCGAGAAATGCGGGTTGTAGAGGATGATCGGGCGATTGTCGGTGAAGGGGCTGGCCGGGCGCTGGCCCTGGGTCAGGTCGAACTTGCCATAGCCGGCAATGGCGTAATGATCCTCGCGGATCAGGCCCTGTGCCAGCATCCGGCGGCGCTGCTTCTCGCCCGCCAGCAGGACGAAGTCGAACAGGGCGATGCGCGGATCATAGCCGACCGCGCGGTCGCCCGCGCCATGACAGGTATGGATGAAGCGGCTGTCCGCCAGCCCGAGCCGGCGCAGCAGCAGCGAGGTGCGTTCGGGCACGACGATCGCGTCATAGCGGGCGAGGCGGCGGCGCGCGGCGAGCAGGGTGGCGATCTTGGGCGGGCTGGCATGGCCCGACAGATGGGACAGGGTGCGCAGCCAGATATTGTCGAGATGGATGAAGTTCAGCCGGCCGCCGCCATGACGGGCCGCCAGGTCGCGGGCCAGCGCAATATGATCGGCCCCGGCGGCGATGATATCGACGCGAAAGCGTGGATCATGCGACAATTCCAGTGCCAGCGGCATGGCGTGCAGAAGATGATGGATCTGCGCGTTAAAGAAGAAGCAGATCGACTGCGTCTTCCTGTCTGTCTTTTCGGTCCGGGCCGGGAAATTGATCGGCTGTTGTATCACGCTGCACTCCGCGTCTGACGCTGGTCAGGCGAAGTGTCTGCGTGTGATTTTGCCCGGCGATTTCAGATTGCGGCGATGTCTGTAACATTGTGCGCCGGGTTCGGCATTTCCATGTCAGCCTTGCCGGGCGGCGAACTGCCCTATTTCCGGACGACGGCGGCGTTGAGGAACGGATCATTGCCGATGAACATCGGCGTGCTGTCGAACAGCGAAATGCGCCATTCGCCGTCCGCATCCCGGCGGAATTCCATGCGGCAATCGGCGACGATGGTCGGGCCGACCAGATTCAGGATCGGCGCCTTGCCCTCACCCGAATAATTGACCAGCATGAACTGCGCGCTGCCATGGTCGGCGGCCGGGAATTGAATGCGCATATTGGTGATGGTGTGCCGTTGGGTGCGGACGCCATCCTTCTGCTGGGTGGCGACCCGCTCGTTGCGGGCGGTGTAGAAGGCGGTGATGGGGCCATGGCCCTGATGCAGCGTGCCGCCGACCAGATAATGGCAATCGTCGCTACAGAGCGGCGCGACATTCATGCCGCCGTTGAGGTCGAGATCATAGCCCCAGTCGATCACCAGTTGCTCGATTTCCAGCGCGGCAATGGCGGTTTCGGCGGTGAAGCGGGGCATTATCCTCATCCTTTCCTGTGGCATGCTGCTCTTTCCGATAGCTTGTGCGCATGGGGATGGGCGCCCGCAAGCATAGAGGGCTCCGCCGTGGCGATGCTTGATGGATGGTCAGGGCTGGGGCGCGACCGCGTCCATGATCGTGAGCTTCTCGCCGGTCGAGGCGCCGACGCTGGAGTCGGTGACGAGGATGGTGGTGCCCGGCTTCAACTGGCTGCGGATCTTGTCATAGAAGCCGCGCGGCAGGCGCACCCGGTTCAGCACCGCTTCGTCCACGACATTCTCGACATCATTTTCATGGCCCGGCAGGCCGACATAGAGCCAGTGGGTCTTGCCATCCTTCCCCATGGTGAGGGTGATGACATGGGAGCCGGGATCGCCCTCCTTGATCTCGGCGACGCTGCGGCCGATTTCGGTGCCGTTGCGCAGCACGACGATCCGCTGCTCCTTCTTCGAGACGATGATGGTCAGCGGGCCGCTGGTCGCCAGTTCGGGTTGCCAGCGATATTCCTCGCCCTTGAGCGGGCGATATTCGACCTGCTCGCCCTTGTCGTTGATCGGCGACAACAGGCTCGCCTGGCTGGTGCGCATATGGGTGGCGGCATTGCCCTGAACCACCACGGTCGCGCCCAGGCTGGTGATGGCGAACAGTTCCTGCGAGAATTTATAGGGCAGGTGGATGCAGCCATGGCTTTCGGGATAGCCCGGCAGGCCGCCGGCATGGAGCGCGACGCCGTCCCAGGTCAGGCGCTGCTGATAGGGCATGGGCGCGTTATTATAGGTGCTGGACCGATGGTCCTTGTCCTTCTGCAGGATCGTGAAGACGCCGGTCGGCGTTGCATGGCCTTCCTTGCCCGAGGATATGGTGGACACGGCGATGCGCACGCCATTGCGATAGACGGTCGCGATCTGGCGCGAGAGATCGACATAGACGAGCAGCGGCCCGGTCGGCGATACCTGTGGCGCCCAGACCCATTGGCCCGGCTTCAGATTGTCGGCACGGCGGGCAAATTCGGGAGGGGATGTGGCGCGATCGCCCTGGGCCAGCGCGGGGTAGGGGAGCAGCAGCAAGGCGCAAAGCAGGCGGCCATGGCAAACCATATTGCGGTAGTCGATCGGCACGGCATGTCCCCCTGGTTATCGTTCCGCGGTGATATCCGTGATCCTTGTGCATTTCCATCGGGGGCGACCCTGAGGCGTCATGATGAAGGGGTGGAGGTCCATGAGATAATCGTTTCTGTTGCGCCCGCAACGGACCTTGTGCGTCAGTCCTGCTGATTGACCGGCGCATGGGGTTCTGCGCATCCTTTTCGACCGCAGTGATGATCGAGGGGGATGGTGTGGACCGCTGGCAAGCCATGAGGATCTTTGTTCGCGTGGCGGAAACCGGCGGTTTTGCCGAAGCCGCGCGGCAATTGCATCTGAGCCCGCCGGCGGTGACGCGGGCGATTTCCGCGCTGGAGGATGAGATAGGCGTGCGGCTGCTGACCCGGACCACGCGATCGGTGAAACTGACCGAGGCAGGCCGTGGCTATCTGGACGATTGTCGCCGGATATTGGCCGAGATGGCGGATGCGGACGCGGCGGCGGCGGGCGCCCATGGCAACCCCACCGGCACGCTGATCGTCACGGGATCGGTGATCTTCGGCCAGATGTATGTGCTGCCGATCCTGCTCGACTATCTGGATCGCTTTCCCGCTGTGACCGGGCGCAGCCTGTTCGTCGATCGACTGGTCAACATCGTCGAGGAGGGCATCGATGTCGCCATCCGGATCGGTCATCTGCCGGATTCGGGCTTGAGCGCCATTCGGGTCGGGACGGTGCGGCGGGTCATCTGTGGCGCGCCGGCCTATTTCGAGCAGCATGTCATGCCCCGGACCCCGGCCGACCTTGTCCATCATCGCATCGTCGGCCCGACCGGGGCATGGGCCTCCCCCGAATGGCATTTCGGGCCGGAGGGCCGGAGCAGCGTCACCGTCCACCCCCAACTTTTCTGCAACACCAATGAAGCGGCGATAGCCGCTGCCGAGCAGGGCTGGGGGCTGACCCGCGTGCTGTCCTATCAGGTCGAGCCGGCACTGGCGGCCGGGCGGCTGGTCACGGTGCTGGACGAGCATATGGAAAAGCCGCTGCCGGTCCATGTCATCCATGCCGAAGGGCGGCGGGCGGCGGCCAAGGTGCGCAGCTTCGTCGATCTGGCGGTCGAGCGGTTGCGGGCCAACCCGCTGTTCCAGCAAGGCTGATAATTATTCCGTAAATAGGAATAATGACTTCCAATTTTCTCGAATTATCAGGAATGAGGGCAAGGATTATCTCTGTCTCCAGAAGCTGAAGCCCTTGCTCAGCGACCCCAACAGGGTGGAGGACATGATGAAGAAACTGGTCATTTCGATGCTGCTGGCGACCGCCGGCATCGCTGCCTCGGCCGACGCGATCGCCGCGCCCGCCAGCGCCGTCGCCACGCAGGCTGCGGCCGCCACCGTCCATTATCGCAGCGCCACCATCGATGGCGTGAAGATGTTTTACCGCGAAGCCGGCCCCGTCGACGGCCCGGTGGTGCTGCTGCTCCACGGCTTCCCGACATCGTCGCACATGTTCCGCAACCTGATCCCGCTGCTCGCCGACCGCTATCATGTGATCGCGCCGGACTATCCGGGCTTTGGCCAGAGCGACGCGCCCGACCATCGCCAGTTCACCTATAGCTTTGCCCATTATGCCGACATGGTCGACACGCTGATGGGCAAGATCGGCGCCCAGCGCTACGTCATGTATGTCATGGATTATGGCGCCCCGGTCGGCTACCGCCTCGCCATCAAGCATCCCGAGCGGGTCAGCGGCCTTATCATCCAGAATGGCAATGCCTATGAGGAAGGGCTGGGCGCCTTCTGGGATCCGATCAAGACCTATTGGCAGAGCGGATCGGCCAAGGATCGCGAGGCGCAGGCCTGGCTCGTCGGCCTGGACGCCACCAAGTTCCAATATACCGATGGTGTGCGGGACGTGTCGCGCATCAGCCCCGACAATTGGGTGCAGGACCAGGCCTTGCTCGACCGGCCGGGCAACAAGGATATCCAGCTCGACCTGTTCTACGACTATCGCACCAATGTGCCGCTCTACCCGGCGTTCCAGGCCTTCTTCCGCGAACGCAAGCCGCCGACGCTGATCGTCTGGGGCAAGAATGACAAGATATTCCCCGAACCCGGCGCGCATCCCTACAAGCGTGACCTGCCCGATGCGGAGATGCATATTCTCGATACCGGCCATTTCGCCCTGGAAGACAAGCTGGATGAAATGGCGCCGTTGATCCGCGACTTCCTCGACCGCAAGGTCGCGGCGCGCTGAACCCCCGGCGGGGCCATGGTCATGCATGGCCCCGCAACGGACGGATGATGGGAGATAGACCATGTCCTACGGTTTTCTGGATATCGCCACGACGCCGAGCGTCCGCGCGGCGCAGGCGGAGGTGGGCGCGTACGCCCATTGGGCGGCGTTCAGCGGCAATCGCGCCTTTGACCGCTTCACCGACAATGAAGCCCATTTCCTGGCGGCCCGCGACAGTTTTTACATGGCCACCGTGTCGGAGGATGGCTGGCCCTATGTCCAGCATCGCGGCGGTCCGGCCGGTTTCCTCAAGCTGGTCGACGACCGGACGCTGGCCTTTGCCGATTATCGCGGCAACCGCCAATATATCAGCACCGGCAACCTCGCTGCGAACGACCGGGCCTGCCTGATCCTGATGGACTATCCCCGCCGTGCCCGGCTCAAAATCTATGTCCATGTCGAGAAGCTGGCGCTCGATGCCGATCCGGCGCTGACCGATCTTGTCATGGACAAGGATTACAAGGCGCGGGCAGAACGTATCTTCCGGCTGCGGCTGGAGGCGTTCGACTGGAACTGCCCGCAGCATATCACGCCGCGCTTCACCGAGCGCGAGATCGAACAGGCGGTCCGGCCGCTGCATGAGCGGCTGGCGCAACTGGAAGCCGAGAATCAGGCGTTGCAGGATCGCCTTGCCAAGATGGGAGACGCATGATGGACAATGTGAGACCGCCGTTGCCACCCTTCACCCTGGAGAGCGCGATCGAGAAGGTGCGCCTGGCCGAGGATGGCTGGAACAGCCGCGATCCGGCGAGGGTGGCCATGGCCTATACGCCGCTCAGCCAGTGGCGGAACCGGGCCGAGTTCGTCAATGGCCGCTCGGCGATCATCGCCTTCCTGACGCGCAAATGGCAGCGCGAACTGGATTATCGGCTGATCAAGGAATTATGGGCCTTTGCCGACAATCGCATCGCGGTGCGCTTCGCCTATGAATGGCATGACGACAGCGGCAACTGGTTCCGCTCCTACGGCAACGAGAATTGGGAGTTTGACGAGAGTGGCCTGATGCAGCGACGGCTTGCCTGCATCAATGATGCACCGATCAGCGCAGCGGAGCGGAAATTCCAATGGACGCAGGGGCGCCGGCCTGATGATCATCCGGGGCTGAGCGAGCTAGGGATGTAGGGCAGCTGCCAGCAGAGAAACGCGATCGCCAGTGCGACGGCATATCGGTTGCTCGTCAGATGTGATCGAAGCTGGTGACCCCTACGGGAGGGAGGCGGTGTTCCAGATGAGATATATTTAACAGTATGTTATAAGATTGTTCAATAAGCAATTTCGATGCCTCATGGACCAGTTAAATGGACCGGGAGACTTCCGACATGTCTATGCGCTACACACGGGTCGACGGTCTGGTTCTGAGCCCAAAGTTCAAGAAAGCAGACGCTCGTGCCGTACAACTCGACCGCAGTTTGTTGGCCATTACGCCGCCCCATTCCATTCCTTCGCGATAGAGATGGCCGCCATTGTAAGCAGATGAGCCGGCAGCATGTGGCGCGCTGCCATCAGCGCGCCACATGCTGTGACGATCAGATCTTGTAGCGCAGCGTCGCCAGGACGTTGCGTGGTGCCCCGATGAAGTTGGAACCGGTGGGTGCCCCGACATTCTCGTAATAATATTTGTCGAAAACATTGTTCACATTGACCGTCACCGTCGCCCGGCTGGATGCGGCATATTTGATCGACAGGTCGAGCAGCGCGTAGCCGTCCTGCTGGACGAGGCCGCCATAGGGCGCGCTGTAAATCTTGCTCTGCGCCTGCAACGTGCCGCCCAGCGTCCAGCGGTCGAAAGCACCAGGCAGACTATAGGTCGTCGAAAGCTTGAACAGCCCACGCGGCAGGTTCGTGCCGTAGCGCGTACCATCGGTATAGATACCGGTCGGATTATAGCTCGAACTGCTCAGATGTTTTGCACTGTTATAGGTATAGCCGCCCGAAAGCTGCCAGCCCTTGGCAAGTTCGCCCGACACTTCAAACTCCACGCCGCGGCTGCGGACCTTGCCGGAGGGGGCGTAGCAGGCGGTGAGGCCGGCAGCGCATTCCGAGGCGAGCAATGCCATGGGCAGGTTGGTCAGTTCGATCTGGAACAGCGCCAGGCTGGCGTTGAGGCGGCCATCCCAATAGCTGCCCTTGACGCCCACTTCGTAATTCGCGCCCTCCTGCGGAGCGATGATCGCGCCAGTCCGGGTCAGGTTGTTCTGCGGATTGAAGATTCGCGTCCAGCTGGCATAGAGCGAGTGGTTGCGGTGGAAATCATAGACCACGCCGACATAGGGCGTGAACTGCCCCTTCACCTTGTAATCGGCGGTGCTGTAGATGGCGCCGGCCCAGCCATTGGCCAGTTGCTGCTTGAACCAGTCGAAACGCCCGCCCAGGATCAGCGTCAAGGGTTCGGTCACTGACAACCGGGCGGTGGAGTAGACGCCGATCTGCTCGCGCTTCTGATCACGCAGATACATGGTCCAGTCGCCCGTGATGGTGGGCGCGGGCACGGAACGCGGGTCCCAGTCCAGCGGGTCGAAGCTGACCGCGGTAAAATCGGTGGGTGCGCCGATATCGTCCCATGTCGCCTTGCGATAGCTGCCGCCGACGACCAGTTCGTGGGTCTGACCGAACAGGGTCAACGGACCGGAGGCATAGCCATCGAGGCTCAGCTGGTCGCGATCATAATGATAGGCGAGCGCCGCGCCGCCCAGATTGAAGCGCGTTTCACCGGCCGCGGAGGTGGCATAGGACAGGAAGGTGCCGATCATCGACATCTCGCTCTGGATTGCGGTGGCGGCCAGCCGGGCCTTCCAGCCATTGCCGAATTCATGGTCCAGATTGGCGAAATAGGTCGCGCTCTTCTTGTCCCAATAGGACCAGCTGGGGCTCATGCGGGTGGAGCGGGCTATGTCCAGAAAGCTGCCGTCCGCGGCCGTGCCAAGGCCATTCCAGTCGACGCCGGGATTATCCTCATTGCTGTAGCTGGCGCCCACGGTCAGCAGGGTAGAAGAACCCAGATCCGCCTCGACTATGCCATAAAGCGACATGCGCTGATTATGGTAATCGTCGATGAAGCTGTCCTTGTCCTGATACGTTACCACGGCACGGGTGCGCAGCGTGCCTGCGCTGTTGACGGCGCCGCCCACATCCATCGTGCCCAGAAAATTGTTCCAGCTGCCTGCACTGAGCGTGAAGATCGCCTGCGTCTCCCGCGTGGGGCGCTTTCGAACCAGGTTGATCGATCCGGCGGGTGTGCCAGCCCCCTCCATTAGTCCTGCTGCGCCGCGTACGACCTCCACCCGGTCATACATGTCGAGAATACCGGTGGAGAGCGCCGCCTCCTCATATTGCACCGGCATGCCGTCGATCATCAGGTTGTCGAGCTGGAACATGCGGGCATTGAAGCGATAGCGCTCGCCGCCCCATTTGGTGAGATAGAGGCCGGGCGTGGCGCGGACCACGTCGCTCAACGTGGCAAGACCCTGATCCTCGATCCGCTGGCGGGTGACGACCGTCAGCGACTGGGGCGTTTCACGCGGGGATAGCAACAGCTTCGTGGCCGTGCTCATCGCAGGAATGGTGTAGGAACCGCTGGCTTCGGTCGCAACCGGATCGCTGGTGATGCCGGCGAAGCTGCCCGAACCGCTGCCGCCATCCGCGCCTTCGACCCGCACCGGACCAAGCTGCACGGTGCCATTGGCAGCCTGCGGAGCGGGGTGCAGTTCGACCGATTTGGGGCCGATGAAGCGAAAGGTCAGGCCGGTGCCGCTCAGCAGGCGACTCAGCGCCTCGGCCGGGGCGAAACTACCGGCAACTGCGCTGCTGATCTTGCCGTTCAGCAGATCGGATCCGGCCGTCACCTCCACCCCGGACTGGCGGCCGAACAGGATGACGGCATCGGTCAATGGCTGGGCGGGCACATTGATGCGGCGCTGCGCGCTGTTGGGCGATGTTTGCGCCATGGCGGGCGACAGCAGTGCTGCCCCCGTCACCGTTGATGCGAGCAGGCCGATGGCCAGCGCGCGCCCGAAATTTTGCCCCAATATGCTAACGTCCGTCAATTCTGCCTCCAACTGCACGAGGAGGTTACGGACATGCTATTGCCTCGCAAGAACTCCTCTCCCTCGCTGGACGCCTGAGCGGTGGAGCTTTTAACCAGCGACCGTAATTTTCCGTCGAAAATCTTTCCGCGCGGTCAACGACCGGAAACGATCAGCAGCCAGGGCGTGATCCGGGTGACGCGCCCGCCATAGGGATGGACCATGGTTTCCAGCGCCTTCGCCGGATCATTGGCATGATAGATGCCGCTGATCGGGCGGGCTGCAAGGCTGGCGTCGGTGACGATGATATGGCCGCCAAACCATGGGCGCAGTTCGTCGATCGCGGCGGCTATGGTCAGTCTGCGCGCCAGAATATCGCCGCTCTGCCAGGCGCCGATAAGGTCGGGCTGCTCGGTCCCGGTTTTCAGCGCAGTGTCGGCGGTGGCCATGGCCCATTGGCCGGCCGTCAGTTCCCGCGCCGGCGTGCCCCGGGCCTCCACCCGCACGCGACCGTGACGTACCGCCACCGACGTCGTCGTGCCGATCATCCGCACGTCGAAGCCGGTACCCAGCACGCTAGTGGTGACATGGCCCGCCATGACCCGGAAAGGCCGGGCCTTGTCCGGTCGGACCTCAAACCATGCCTGCCCGGACAGGAGGCGGATGTCGCGATGCCCCTTGTCGAAGGATGCCGCGATGGCGCTGTCCGGGCCCAGCCGGATGTGGCTGCCGTCGTCCATCGCCACCATAAGGGTTTCGCCCGCGCCGGTGCGATGATCGGCGCGCAGGTGCAGCAGCAACGATGGCCCAGCCAGGACGCCCACGCAGACTGCCGCCACAGCCGCGATGGTCAATCTGCGCCGGCCATGGAACCGCCACCCCGCATGGCGGGGCGCGGGCGCCGGAAGCGATGGCAGAATGGCGCCGGGAGCCGCGTCCCACCTGTCCCGAAACGCCGGTTCGCCATCGGCGATGGCATCGGCCGTTTCCGCCATCCTGGCCCAGGCGATGACATGACGGGCATCGGCATCCAGCCAGTCGTCGAAGGCATCCTTCAATGCTGCGTCGTCGGGGCGCTCCTGCAGGCGGACGAGCCAGTCGGCGGCTGCAAGGCGCAAGCTTTCTTCCGTCACAGACCACCTCCATCGCCAGTCCGGCACGCCCTAAAAATCGGACGACTGGGCATGGCGCTCCTCCACAGGACCACAGACGATCGGGCCGCGCGGAATTTAAGCGGGGGGAGGAAAATGTGCATGGGCCGTTCACTCATCGCGATAGTCGTCACAGGCCGCCAGCCCCTTCACGATCAGGCCATGGACAAAGGGAATGGACACGCCCAGCCGCTCCGCAATCTCCCGCAGCTTGTAGCGGCCGATGCGGTGCATCTCTATGGCCAGCCGCTGGCGTTCGGGGAGGCGCGCCAAAGCCCTCTGCACCCGAGCCAGTTCCTGACGGGCGATCAGGGCCTGCTCCGTTCCTGGCGCATTGTCCTGGACCGTGCGTTCGGCCTCTTCCATATCGCCGCCTGCGATCCGATCATAGCGCCTTGTCCGGCGCAGGGCGTCGATCGCCAGATTGCGGATCATCCGCCGCAGGAAGCGATCCGGATTCTGGATCCCGTTCTGGTCTTCGATCGATGCGAACGATATCCAGGCATCCTGCACGATATCTTCGGCCCTGGCCCGATCACCGAGGATGCTGGCGGCATAGTCAACAAGCGCCGGGCGCTGCGCCGCATATAATCGCGCTGCTATAGTCGCTTGTTTCAACGCCCCCGGCTCCTGCGAACATGCGCAAGGCCCATCCGGCGAAGAGCAATTGCGATCGATTCTCAAAAAGGCGCATAGAGGAAGAGCCTGATCGCTGCAATCCATCCTGCAGCGGACGTCGGGTCGTTGCCAACCACTGCCCCTGTCCATCAGCCAAAAGCAAGGAACAGCGCGGTATGTGATTGAACACACCGCCCCAATAACAGTCATGCACGAGCGGCACATGAGTTGTTGCGAGCGATTATCAATGTGCGTAATGCGTCGGCAGATAGCGATGCTCAACAACGCCGCAGCCCTTACGCGCCTGCTCCTGCAAGAGCGCACGTCGCTCCTGCGACTTGTCGAAAGCATATTGCGCGATCGGCCGGCAGCGGAGGACGTTACGCAAAGCCTCTGGTTCAGGGTGCAGCGTATCGAGGATGATCCGCCAATCCTGAACAAGCGGGCCTATCTGTTCAGGCTGGCAGCCAATCTTGCGAAGGATCGCATCAGGGCGGACGGCAGATATGCTGCCCTGTTCCACGCCGCCGATACGCTCCCCGAGGAAATCCCGGCCGACATGGTTGGAGCCGATACCGAACTGTCCGATCGCCAGCGTCTGGCCGTGACGATGGCCGCCATCGACGAACTTCCCGCGCGAACCAGAGAAATCTTCATCCTGCGCAAATTTGACGAACTTACTCTGGACGACATTGCGCATCGGATAGGGATTTCCCGCAGCATGGTCGTCCGACATCTCCAGCAGGCCTTGCGACATTGCATGACCCGACTAGGGGAAAGCGAATGAGGCGATTTGTTGGCTTGCGGAGTGTCCGGATGCCGCTTTCGAACGTCAATGATTATGGAGAGCGTGAAATTTCCATGGTTGAGGCGGGAGAAGCGATCGGAATGCACTATGGGCGCTGACGACGATGCCCCGGATCCGATCGAGGATGCCGCGACGCGCTGGACGGTTGAGCAGGATGCCGGCCTGACCGATGATGGCATTGCGGCCCTGGAACAATGGCTGGGCAGCGATCCCCGTCACCCGCCGGCCTTTGAAAAGGCCCGTGCGGCGTGGCACTTCATGGGGCATCCGGCCATTCGTTCGGAAGTGACGCAGCGCAGGCTCCGCGAGCCGCCATTGCCGGGCTATCCGCCGGTCGGCCGACCGGAAGGCAAAAGAAAATGGATTGCGCCGGCCGTCGCGGCCAGCGTCGCCCTTCTTGTCGCGGGCGCGATCGGGGACTGGCCGACGGCGCTGCGGTCCGATGCGATGACGGCGACGGGCGAACAGCGCACCATGACCCTTGCCGATGGATCGCAGGTCCAGCTCAATACCGACAGCGCCATATCCATCGATTACCAGCCGGATCGCCGGATCGTGCATGTGCTGAAAGGCGAAGCCGCCTTTTCGGTGGCGCGCGATCCCCGGCGCCCATTCTCGGTCGAAGCGAAAGGCGGAACGACCACGGCGCTGGGCACGCGGTTCATCGTCGATCGTCATGCCGACAGGACGCAGGTTACCGTTACCCTGCACAGCGTTCGCGTGGCAGCGCCGGGCGCCGGGGCCTCCATCGCGATCGTGAAGGAAGGGCAGTCCGTCAGATATGACAGGAACGGCGTTGGTTCCGTTCGCATAGTCGATGCAAATGCGGTCTCCGCCTGGACCCGCAAACGGCTTGTCTTCGTGGACCAGCCGCTGCGAGCCGTGGTGGCGGAACTCAATCGCTATCATCCGGGATATATCGGCATCATCGGCACCGATCTGGGCAACCGGCGCGTCAGCGGGATTTTCCGCACCGACAATCCCGTCGCCGCGCTCGACACACTCCAGGCATCCTTGAAGCTGGCTTCCATCCGTCTCACCGACCGGGTGATTTTCATTCACGGCTGAACCCACAAAAAAATTCGGCTCCCCGGTTCTCACTTCGAGATTTGAGACGTCATGTTCTTGAAGGCGCTTCGCATTAGCGAATTGCCATTCATATCAGATGCCTGAATTTTGGGGGTTAACACGTGAAGATTGTAGAGGCCGGCAAGGCTGCTGTGGCGGGATTTCGCACTGTCATTCCGGCGACGTTGCTCGCGACGACCGCGCTGGGCGCCGGGATCGTCATGCCAACGAGCGCCTATGCCCAGGGGCGCAGCTATAATGTGCCTGCCGGGCCGCTGGCCGTTGCGCTCAACCGCCTTGGCGAGGCAGCCGATATCGAAATCATCTATGATGCAGACCTGACGAACGGCATTGCCAGTCCGGGCCTTCAGGGCAGCTATGGCCCGGCCGAGGCGCTATCGCGCCTGCTGGTCGGAACAGGCCTCACCTTCCGGCAGAGCGGTGCGCGCTCCTATACGCTTGAAAGAGCGCCCAGATCGGCTGAGGGGGCGGTCCAGCTGGGGCCGGTGAGGGTCGAGGGCGCAACTGCAACCATGACGGCCAACGGCACCGATGGCGCGGATCTTGCCCTGACGATGACCGAGGGTACGAAGTCCCTTGCCGGGCAATATGCACAGGTCGGCGGCAAGTCGGCGCAGCGCCTGCGCGACATCCCCCGCAGCGTCACGGTGCTGACCGCGCAGGAGATCGAGGACAAGGATATCACCACCGTGACCGCCGCGCTCGATCAGGTGACCGGCGTCTACGTGGCCTCCTATAATGCCCGTACCCCCGTATTCTATTCGCGCGGCTTTCTGATGCAGAATTTGACGATAGACGGCGGCAGCCCCATGCGCATGCATGACGGCCTGCAATCGATCATCAACGGCGTCGGCCTACCCAATCTGCTCGCCTATGACCATGTCGAGGTGATGCGCGGTGCGGATGGACTCTATTCGGGAAACGGGGACGCCAGCGGCACGGTCAACCTTGTGCGCAAGCGCCCGACGACCAAGCGCCAGATCAAGTTCGCCGCCTATGCGGGAAGCTGGGACAATTACCGCGCCGAGCTTGACGTGGGCGGGCCGCTCAATGCTTCGGGCACATTGCGGGCGCGCGTGGTGGCGGGCTGGCAGGACGCGGATTCCTATTTCACCGGCGCCTATACCAAGGACAAGTTCGGCTATGGCATCATTGAATGGGACGCAGGCGCGCATACAACGCTGTCGGCGGGCCTGAGCTATGACGATCTGAACACGCAGAAATATGAACGCACATTGGCATGGCGTTCGGGCAGTCTCGGCACGCCGGAGAATCTGCCGATCCTGTCGAAGCGGGATTCCTGGATGCCCGAATGGTCCTATGACAAGGCGCAGACCCTGCAATATTTCGCCAAGGCCAGCCACGATTTCAGCCCCGACTGGAACCTGACCGTCAACCTCACCCGCAGCGAAGTCGATTCCGACGAGCTTTATGGCTATTATGGCATCGGCATCAATTCCGATGCGGCAGTCCCCAGCGGTTTCTTCATGCGCTGGATGTCGCACGGCTATTCCAACCAGACGATGGCGGACGCCAATTTGAAGGGCAAGTTCACCTTGTTTGGCCGGCAGCACGACGTTGCCGTCGGCGCGAACTGGTCGCGCAGCGACGCCAATTCGACCAACCCGATCGGCAGTATCGCCGGCGTGACGGTCGAAGACTATCTGACCTATTATCGCTACGCCAAGCCGACCAAGGCCGAAATCGCCACCTGGAGCGGATATGGCACTTGGGGCAGCGTCTACAGCGAAGACGGCTGGGTCACGAGCCGTTACGGCTTCTGGGGCACGCTGGGCATGCATATTGCCGATCCGGTCAAGGTGATTATCGGCGGGCGCTACAGCCGCAACGAGAATTTCCGGGGCCAGACGATCGGCAAGTTCGTGCCTTACGCGGCCGTCACCTATGACGTCTCGCCCGACTGGACGACCTATGCCAGCTACTCCGAAATCTTCGAGCCGATGCAGAACATCGTGCCGATCGGCCAGTGGCACGAGGATGCCACGCAGATCAGCTTTTCGGACAAGCCGACCACCGGCCGCAACTTCGAGGGCGGCGTCAAGGGTGACCTCAACGGAGGTGCATTGCAGGCGGCCTTTTCGGTGTTCTACATCGAGAAGAACAACGTCTATGTGAATGATGAAACGCAGGGGCAGGTCGTCATCCCCGGCTATGGCACCACCTATATGCAGCGCGTGGCGAAGCTTCAGACCAGCAAGGGGTTCGACGCCGAACTGAAAGGCGCGCTGACGCAGAGCTGGCAGATTTCCGCTGGATACACGTTCAACGTGACCAAGAACAAGGAAGACGACGAAGGCGGCCCGATCCTGCTCTGGGCGCCCAAACATTCGGCGCGGGTGTGGAGCACCTATCAGCTTCCTGATGCGCTGGAGGGGCTGCGCCTTGGTGCCGGCGTCCGCGTGTTCGGCAACTCGGACTTGCGCAAGGGCTATGCCGTGATCGGCGCCAGTGCCGATTACGAGATCAACCGGCATCTGACGCTGGGTGTCTACCTCGATAATCTGGCAAACAAGACGTATCGCGTCTCCACCAGCAGCGCGGCGACTTATGGCAATCCCCGCAACTTCATGGTCACGCTGCGCGGAACCTACTGAGCCGATGACCCGCGCGAAACCTCTGGCGTTCCCAGTCGAAGGTTTCGCGCGGGATATGGCGGCGAAGGCCCCGCTCCAGAGGTCGCTCTGCTTGGTCAAGCAAGCCACGCGCGGGCATGGGCCGTGTCACGTTGCGAGAGAAAATGTGAAAATCCGCAGCGGTCAAACGTCTAACTGACAGACGCTCTCCAAACGGTATTGAAAAGCAATCGCATGAAAGACGCATTCCGCCAGTCGATGGCCTGGCTGCACACCTGGGTTGGACTGGTGGCAGGCTGGCTGCTGTTCTTCGTTTTCGTGACCGGCACGGCGGGCTATTTCCAGCAGGAGATTAGCCGCTGGATGCAGCCTGAGCGGGTGGTCACGGTGGCGCCGGCTGAGGTCGATCGCACGATCCTGACCAACCGGGCCATCGAACGATTGACCACAGTCGCTCCGGTCGCCGCGAGTTGGCAGATCATCTTCCCCTACCGGCAACAGGGGGACCGCGACTGGCAGAATTTCTCCGTCCGCTGGGAGGAAATGCCGAGCGGGACGCATGACTATGGCGCCAGCAGCAATGAGCGCCTTGACCCGGCCAGCGGCGCCGTCCTGCCGCCCGATCCCGAACCGCGAGAGACGGCGGGCGGCTTTGGCCTCTACCGCATGCACTATGCACTGCACTACCTGCCCTATGACTGGGCGATCCGGATCGTCGGCATGGCCACGATGCTGATGCTGCTGGCGATCGTCAGCGGGGTCATCACCCACAAGAAGATCTTCAAGGACTTCTTCACCTTCCGCCCCGGCAAGGGCCAGCGTTCCTGGCTGGATGCGCATAATGTGGTCAGCGTGATGGCGCTGCCCTTCTTCCTGATGATCACCTATAGCGGGCTGGTCTTCTTTCTCTTCGCCTACATGCCTGCCGGCAAGGACGTGGTCTACGGCACCGACCCGGAAACGAGCGGGGCCTATTATGATGAACTGTACGAAGGCGGAGAGCATAGGCATGCACCGATAGGCCGTCCGGCAGCACCGCTCGCGCCCATGATCGCACAGGCCGGCAAGGCGTGGGGCATGGATCAGATCGCCTGGATCACCGTCGAGCGGATGGAAGGCGAGGGGCCGGCAGTGGAAATCACTCACGTCCCGATGGGCCTTGGGCGGAATGATGCGGCAACCATGCGGTTCAACGCCGACACCGGCCAGCGCCTGCCCGATGAGCCAGGCTCCAGCGGCGCGCCGGGCGTGACACAGAGCGTGCTGTTCAACCTGCATGAAGGCCTCTACGCCGATATGTGGGGGCGCTGGGCCTATTTTGCGTCCGGCCTGCTTGGCTGCGCGATGGTCGGTACGGGACTGGTGCTGTGGTCCGTCAAGCGGCGCCGCTTTCATCTGAACGAAGACCGCGGGCATCAGGAGCAGTTCGGCGTGCGTCTGGTCGAGAGCCTGAACGTCGCCACGATTGCAGGCTTGCCGCTGGCGGTAGCGGGCTTCTTTTGGGCCAACCGACTGCTTCCGGTCGACATGATGGACCGTGCGGCCTGGGAATATCACAGCCTGTTCGCGCTGTGGCTGGGTACGCTGTTCTACGCGCTGGGCCGTCCGCTGCGCAGGGCGTGGGTTGAACTGCTCTGGGCAAGCTGCGCCGCTTTCGCCTGCGTGCCGCTGCTGAATGCGCTGACGACCGGGCGGGGTCTGCCGGTCTCGCTGAGCGAGGGAGACTGGGTATTCGCCGGGTTCGATCTCACCATGCTGGGCCTCGCCGGTGCCTTCGCCTTCACGGCTCGCAAGGTGCAGCGGCGTTTGCGGTCCGTGCCGGCGACGACTGCCCGTCAACCCGTGCTGCGGGCGGCGCAGGCATGAGCCGGGGCAAGTCCGTTTCCGTGGGCTACCGCCTGGCGGTTGCATCGCGGGTCGCAGGCGCATTTCTGGGCGGTTATGCGCTGATCTCTGCCGCAACCGTGCTGCTCGCGCTCGTCTGGCCGCTTCCCAAGGCGCAAGCGGTGCTGAGCGCATCCATGTTGAGCTTTGCGCTCTATGCGGGGTTCGTCATCTGGGCCTTCCATATCCGTCGCCTGCGGTGGATCTGGGGCGTCGTGCTGTGCGGCACGGCATTGCTGAGCGCGGCGGCATGGCTGCTCGGTGCGGGAGGCGCAGCGTGAGCGGCGTGCATCTCTCCATGCTGGCGCTGAGCTTCCTTGGCTTTGTGGCGCTGGCCGTGGGCATGGAGCGCCATGCCAAACATCTGCTGCGCATCGTGCCCGCGCCGCATTGGCGCCTGGGCGCGCGAATTGGTGGCTGGGTGCTACTGGCAGGCGCATTGGCGCTTGGCATCGCCGGGCTTGTGACGGCCGGAGTCGGCATTGCCATATGGACCGGATGGATTGGCCTCGCTGCGGTCGCACTCGTCTTCGCCCTGCCGAAATGGCCGTGGCAGCCGCCGGTCAAGGCCAGCACGGAGCGTAGCCCGCGCAAGAAGACCGCGCTGGTGGTCGAAGTGCCGATCCGCCAATCGCGGCGTTGGATCGGCTGGCTTCTGCTGCCTTCGACCGCCGGGGCCTTCGTCGTTGCCTTCGCACAGGTGGAGACCAAGCCCTTGCAACGCGAGGATGCGATACATGGTCAGGTCGGCCCCTGGACTTTCACTTTTGCCGAGACTGACCGTGATGGCCCGGAACTGGTCGACATGGATGTGCCGATGAAAGCCTATCGTCTGCGCTTTTGCGAAAGCTGCGACAACCAGATCCTGCGCGTCACCCTCAAGGTCAATCGCCCACGCGCCATGCGCGCTTCGGGCGTTGCGTTCGAGGGCGCGCGCTGGGAGCGTTCGACGCAGATCCAGTTGCCCTCCAATCTCACCGCCAGGAGTGAATTATGGATGACGGTCGTGGGCAAGGACGGCGCGGTCCATCAGACATCGTGGCCGATGGCCGCCGTCTCGCCTGCGACCGTCACTTGGTTCGCCAATCAGGAGCGCACGAAATGACAGCTGTGAGAAAATCTCTAGCCTGTGGGCTGGCCGTCATCATCGGCGGCTTGTCGATGCCTGCGCTGGCGCATGAACCGATCCTCAAATGCGTGTTGCTGGACCCGGCGACTGTCCGGTGTCGGGGAGGCTATGCCGAAGGGGAAACAGCACAGGGCGAGCGCCTTGAGGTAATTGATCATGCCGACAGGCGGCTGCTGGCCGGCAAACTGGGCAAGGATGGCACGCTGACCTTCGCGCGGCCCAAAGGCCCCTATTATGTCCTGTTCGACATAGGGCCCGGCCATCAGGCGATCGTCGAGCATGATGAGATCAGCCTGCCCAGGGCGAGCGACCGCGCCCGTTGGGTGAGGAAATGAGAGCATGACGGTCAATCGCAGCAGCGCGCGGGTGGCTCCTCTGGCCTATGATGCGTCGGACGATCCTGCCCGCCAGATGGGCCTCGTCGATATGGGGGCGATATCAGCAGCGTCAGAATGGGGGCCGTCGGGTCGCTATGCGGACCAGCCCATGAGCCTTCAGACGCGGCTGTTCGGAATGGGCGGGGTTTGCTGCGTCGCCATGGTCATAGCCGCTGGCCTGTTTTTGTCCTGGCAGGTCTACACTGCAGCAAAGCCAACGCCCGCGCTCAGCCTGTTCGACATTGCCGCTCCAGCCGCACCGCCCGAACCGCAGCGGCAGGCGCCCCCAGGCCCCGAGCAGGTCCAGAAGGAAAAGGCGCAGCTTCAGCCCGATCGCCCCAGGATCGAGGTTCCCGAAATCGCGATCCCAAGCCAGAACCCGGTCACGCTGGTTGCGGCCAAGCCTGTCATCGATCCCGACCCGCCGATCGAAAAGACCACGGCTCCGGAAACCAAGCCGGCACCGCCCGCGTAGAAGGCCAGCGATGCCAAACCCAGTTGGGAAGGCCTTGTGCTGGGCGCGCTCAACAAGGTGAAGCGCTATCCGCGGGAGGCGGCGTTCCGGCGCCAGCAGGGCGTGCCCTATATCCGCTTCGTCATGAACCGCGATGGCAAGGTCTTGTCTGTCCGGCTGGAGCGGTCCTCGGGCGTCCGCTCCCTCGACGAGGAGGCTCTCAGCCTGCCCAAGCGCGCCGCGCCGCTGCCCAGACCGCCTGAAGAGGTGAAGGGCGACAGCATCGAACTGGTGGTCCCCGTCGAATTTTTCATGTCCTGAAAACCTTCATTGAGAGAGTGTCTCATTGGCAATAATCGCCCGAGGATCGCCGCGTCGAACGGCGATGGCGCTCAAGCGCCGTTCGTTTATCGAACAGCGCGTCATCCGCATGCTGCGAGGAGACCAGACCGATGATCGGGCCCTGTTCCTCTATGAGGCGCAATTTGGTCGGCTTCGTGATCTGGCGCACCGCGCAGGCATGCGGGTCAATGTGCCCGGCACTAGCTGGCTCGGCCGTGATGAGCTTTCGCTGCTCGCCTGGCTGGCGCAGGCGCAGCGGGTACTGAGCTACACGAAATCATTCCATCGCGACGCCATGCTTACGCTCACCGTGGTTCACTGCGCTGGCACTCTCAACGCGTTGGGTATTCAATTGCCGCCTCTCACCCTCCAGCATGCGTCGACGGTCGAGGGGACCGAATAACGTCCCACCTCGCGCGGTGCAAAAGTCGGCCATGCGTTCTGTGACAGGCGGTTCAGCAGCCCATCTCGGTCGTGGCGAGTAGGGAGTCCGATTCGGGCTCTCAGATCGCGTCCGCATCATCGAGATGCCGCTTAAGATTTTGCAGCATCCAATGGACCAGAAATTTATGCGCCGAACGAACCAGCGTCATGTAGGCCCGGCCGGATCTGATCCAGCAGCGGCAAGCATGCCGCATGCTTCTTCGGCCGCGTTGGCAGCCGTGCCATCGCGTCGCGAAAATCGATGACCATGTCCCGGTCGACATCGGCGACATTGATGTCGCCGAATAGTTTGGCGAAACGACGGATCGAAACGCGCCATTCATCGCAACGCTTTCGCGCCGAAGCGGGCTGCTTGGCGGCCCAGTCCTCGTACACCCTTGCCGGAAACGGCGCCTTTCCGCATCGCGGTCGTCGCATTGTGCCGTGAATGGATGAGCGCCTGCATCGATGGGTGGCGATAGGCAGGGTCGGGACTGCCCGGCAGAGGATGGCTATCACCGGACTGAAGACCCAATTCCTCCGCCATAGGGCATTTCAGATGGTCTGTTTCAGCCAGAGCGATCCCATCGCGTTCGTGAGAAATGGCTTTGTCCATACTGCCCAACTCGACGGACAGTCTGTTAGATAGAGGTGGCCTGGAGAATCTGGACAGCAGGATAAGTGGATTTTCTGCCTGACGGCGGCCAGGATGGCCGCGTGACAGGAGTAGCGATGAGTAAACGACCCCGCCGGAATCACAGCCCGGCTTTCAAGGCGAAGGTGGCATTGGCTGCCGTGAAGGGCGAGAAGACGCTGGCCGAGTTGGCGCAGCAGTTTGACGTGCATCCGAATCAGATCACGACATGGCGTAGCCAGTTGCTGGAGGGCGCGGCAGGCGTATTTGGTTCGGACAATGCATCGGAGACGGCCGAACCGCCGGTCGATGTGAAGACGCTGCATGCCAAGATCGGCGAGTTGACGCTGGCGAATGATTTTTTGGCCGGCGCGCTCGGGAAGGCCGGTCTGTTGCCGAGCGCAAAGCGATGATCGATCCTTCGCACAATTTGCCGCTGGCGCGACAGGCGCGGGAATTGGGAATCAGCCGGGGCAGCGTCTATTACCTGCCCAGGCCGGTTTCGGAGGCTGATCTGGCGATCATGCGACGTATCGACGAGTTGCACTTGGAATTTCCGTTCGCGGGTAGTCGGATGCTGCGCGATCTGCTGCGGCAGGACGGCATCGAGATCGGTCGCCAGCATGTCGCCACGCTGATGAAGAAGATGGGGATCGAGGCGATCTACCGTCGCCCGAACACATCGAAGCCGACGCCGGGGCACAAGATTTACCCCTATTTGTTGCGCAAGCTGCCGATCGTGCGGCCCAACCAGGTCTGGGCAACGGACATCAGCTACATCCCGATGGCGAGGGGGTTCGTCTATCTCGTGGCGATTGTCGACTGGTTCAGCCGCAAGGTCCTAGCCTGGCGGGTGTCGATCACGATGGAGGCCGACTTCTGTGTCGAGGCGCTGGAGGAAGCGCTGGCGCGCTACGGCAAGCCGGAGATATTCAACACCGACCAGGGTAGTCAGTTCACTTCGCTCGCCTTCACCAGCGTGCTGCTGCGCGAGGAAATCGCCATCAGCATGGACGGTCGGGGCGCTTGGCGCGACAATGTGGTGGTCGAACGCCTGTGGCGCTCGGTGAAATATGAGGAGGTTTACCTCCACGCCTACGCCGCAGTCAGCGAAGCCCGGGCATCGATCGGTCGTTATCTGAACTTTTACAACGCGAAGAGGCCGCATTCGAGCCTCGGCGCCAGGACCCCGGACCAGACATATTTTGACAATCTGCCGGTGGCGATGGCAGCATGAAATTGGCCGCCGATATGGGGCGTCACTCCGGTCGGGCTACGCCCTCCCTCCTTGACGCCCCATATCGGCAGTTCGATCACGAAACCGGCAGACGATCCACTTATCCCATGCCGATCCCTGTTCAGACCAACCCGGCCACCTCTGATAGCCATCGATCGCATCCGTGCCGGCAAGCGAGTCCCGTGCCTTGAGTCCAAGCTCGATCAGTTCGAACTTTTTCAGCCAGTCATGTTGGCGAGCAGTGCCCAGTCGTCGGGCTTCGCCGAGGTCGTCCGTGCAGAGTGACTGCTTGATTTCTGCCTTGCCGATCTGCCCCCGATAATGGGGCGGTACGACCATGCGGAACCGATATTGCGAGGAGTTTTTGCGCCTTAAGGGGGAGAGCAATCGAGTGCTCATATGGACCACCTAAATGGACCGCCTGACCTCGTGATATGGGCGCACCTGCCGGAGTTTCTCGCAAATCTGCGGAAAATCGCCGAAATGGTGACCCCTACGGGAATCGAACCCGTGTTTCAGCCGTGAGAGAGCCAGATTTTGAAGTGCGCCAGACGTCTTGAAGCCTCCTGAAACTAACGAAATTCCGCCGTTTCTGCGACAATTGATGCTTGTAGGGGTCTGTGCGATCCAGTAGGTATATTGAGGATTTATTGAGGATGCCGACATGGCGCAATATCGAGGATTTATTGAGGAAGTGAGAGTGGCCTGATGGGGCGAGTTGTCAGAGAGGTTCGTTTGCAGGAGCGAAGCGCGCGGGCGCGATTGGCATCCCGCAAGCTTCCTTACTGGCGGGTGGTGTCTGAGGGACGGCACCTCGGCTATTATCGCGGGAAGAGTAAGGGGACATGGTTCGCGCGCTTCCGCAGGGCCGGTGCTTCGGACGATTATATCCAAATCAAAATCGGTGAGGCGGATGACAGGGCTGAAGCGGATGGTCAGTCGGTATTCAACTGGAAGCAAGCGCTTGATCGTGCCAACGACTGGTTCGAAAGCTTCGATGGAATCCAGGCGGGGGCGCCTGACCTTGACCTCTCGCTCACAGTCCGAGATGCGGTCGAAGCCCACATAAATGATAGCGACGAAAAAGTGTCTGAGCGCGTAGGTAGGGCGGTCCGTTCCACCGCATCGTTTAAGCTTACCCGCTACGTCCTTGGTGATGAAAAATTGTGCGCGCGAAAACTCGCTGAACTCTCTGAGGCAGATCTCAAATTGTGGCAAAGGGGGTTGAAGGGAATCAAGGGGACGACGAAGGCGCGGATCGTAACGGATTTCAGGGCCGCGCTTAACGCCATTTATGAGGAGAAGCGCCGTTTTCTCCGAAGCGATTTCGCGGTTACGGTCAAGCATGGCCTGAAGCCCACTTTTTCCGAAATGGCCACCAACGAAGAGGTTGCGAGAGAGAATCAGGTTCTTGAGGATCGTCAAATTCGTCAGATCGTGCAGGCCGCGAAAGAGCATGACGAGGAAGGCGACTTCGCTCTCCTTGTTTTGCTTTTGGCCGCGACGGGCGCGAGATTTTCTCAACTGGTTAAAATGCGAGTCTGCGACGTTCAGTTTGGTCATGCGCGCTTGTTGATACCTCCTTCCTCGAAGGGCCGGGGGAAGGCGAAGCCATATATTCGCATGCAGATCGGTCAAGATGTACTGGGAGTGCTTAGGGCCGCGTGCCAAGGAAGGCAAAGCAATGCGCCTCTCTTGGAACGATGGCATCATCGCCAGACAGGACCCGCAGCGTGGGAACGGGCGGGTCGCCATGGCTGGAAGACTCCATCCGAGATGCGGAGGCCGTGGATTGATCTCATGGAGAAGGTAAATCTTGAAGGTGTCATACCTTACGCTCTCCGGCACTCCTCAATTGTTCGCGGGTTACGATTCGGCCTCCCGATCAGGCTCGTGGCTGCCAATCACGACACGTCGGTGGCAATGATTGAGCGCCACTATGCCCGTTGGATCAGCGACAGCCTTGACCACCTATCCGCCCGGGCAATTGTTGACCTGGTATGAGGTTGCCGCCTGAATATCACGCGGAACCGCACCTACTGAAGCGCGGCAGATATTCGACCTGCAAGAACAAACGCAATGGCATTTTATCCGTTCGGTTACGTCTGGACGTAACCCTCAGGATTTTGGATCCAAAGTTGTATTTGTGACGCTGGCCATCCGACAGAGCGAGGGCCAATTCGCACCGACCTCGGGAAAGTGCCGTCTTTTATGCGGCGGTAAATAAGGGATTTCGGGCAGCCGGTCGCATCAATCACTGCACTCAATCTCAAGATCTTGTCTTCAACCATAGCAAACCATCCACCTAATGGTCTGCCCGCCGCCTACATAGTGCAACGAATGTGCGAGCTTAGCAAGAGGGTGAGGGAAACGACGAGGGGGGCGATGATCGCGCCGTTCATCAGTCCACCTCCCCTTCATAGTCAATATCGACCACCTAAGGATGCTCCGGTGATCTGCCCCCACCGAGTGGACCGATTGGAGTGTTAGTGGATTAATCCCATCGCCGCCATATCCGGACGGAGGTGGAGCGAAGCGGAACCGGAGGCCGGATATGGCGGTGTCGCCGTTTCTGGTGCCGGTGGTCGGTATCCCAGGCTGCTATGCGGGCGGACGGTGTTGTAATGCCGCCGCCAAGCTTCGATCAGCACCCTGGCCTCGGCGAGGCTGTAGAAGATCTCACCATTGAGCAGTTCGTCGCGAAGCGACCCGTTGAAGCTTTCGTTATAGCCATTCTCCCATGGTGATCCTGGGGTGATGTAGAGCGTCTTCACACCGATCTGACCCAGCCATTTCTGGACAGCGGTCGCGATAAATTCGCTCCCATAGCACATTGGGAAGCGGCCTGTTGAAGGCCGGATTGCCTTGATGGAGGCAAGGGCGCGTAGCGCCCGCAGACTTCATCAAGGCGGCCATGACCGGTCAGCAGGTCTCTAAAGTGAAGTTGTCGACTCAACCCTTTGGAGACTGACCGATCATGACCAAGCGCAGTTCTACTCCCGCCGACGCCGTGCTGGTAGCCATCGATATGTCCAAGCACCGCCAGGAAGTTCTGCTTGAACGACCGGAGGGCGGCCGCCGGCGCCGCATGACAGTGATGGCGACGAAGGCGGATTATGATCGCCTGGCCGACGATCTGACGATCATTGGCAAGCCCGTGATTGTCGGTTTCGAAGCGACTGGCAACTATCACCGCACGCTGGCGCATCGATTGCTGTCCGCCGGGTTTGAGTTGCGCCTGATCTCGTCGGTCGCCTTGGCCCGGACGCGCGAAGCGCTGCACAATGGCTGGGACAAGAACGATTCCAAGGACGCGCAAGTGATCCTGCATATGTTGAGGATCGGTGCGACCCAGCGCTATGTCGATCCGCTGGCAGCCGGTATCAACGATCTGCAGGAGATGTCGAAGACGCATGAAGCCATATCAAAGGCGAAGACCCAGGCCTGGCATAGGATCCTGACCCACTACCTGCCGCTGTATTTCCCGGAGATCGAGCGTTTCGCCGGCAACAGCCGGTCTGACTGGTTCCTGGCGCTGATCGAACGTTTCCCGACGCCGGGGAGCATCATCTCGATCGGCCGCGAAGCCTTCACTGAACAGGCCTGGCCGTTGATCGGTCGCAAGGTCTCCAAGGCCCGGGTAGTCAACGATATCTATGAGACCGCCTCTGCATCGATCGCGCTGCCGATTGACGAGGATTCCACTGCGATCACGATGTTCCGCATGGTCGTCGCTCAGGCTCGTACCCTGATCCAACAACGCAATGAGATTGAGCGGATCGCCCATGACGCGCTGGCCGCGAACCGCGATTATCAGCTTCTGCGGATGATCCCAGGCATCGGACCGATCAATGCCCTGACGATCCTTGCCGAGGCCGGTGATCTGCGCCGCTTCAGCCATCATCGCCAGTTTCTCAAGTTCTGTGGCCTCGACCTCGCTACCTGTCAGTCCGGCATGTTCCGCGGTCGGACCAAGCTGTCAAAGTATGGCAATGCCCGGTTGCGGCGTACATTCTGGATGGCGACGCAGGTCGCGATCCGCCAGCGCGACAACAGCTTCCGCGATAAGCTGGGGCGCTATGTCGCCGGGTATCCCAACGACCCCGATCGCCGTCGCAAGGCGATGACCGCGCTCACCGCCAAAATGGCGCGCGTTGCGCATGCCGTCATCAAGACGGGAACCGAGTACCGTCCGTTCGTCGAACGGGCGGACACCAGATGGAAGGACCCCTCTCTGTGCAGCCGTGAGGGCGCTACCGCGACCCTGTAGATAATGTTCGGGCCTTCCATCTGGCATCCGTATCTCATTTTAAGGACGGTGAGGACCACGACCCACGCGGCTGCTGGATCCTGTGTTTGCTATGGCCGAGAGCGCATTCCTTGACGATGGAAGCCATCTGGATCATAAAAATCATCAGCGCCGATTACACTCGGCGCAACGAGACCTGCTGGCCTTTGCCCGCTGCTGCTTCCCGACATAGGACGTTATCTGACCGTATATGTGCAGGCGGGCCGCGCGAGATGAACAGGTCCGCCAAGGCCGCCAGCACATCCTCATGTTTGAGCTGTCGCGCAACGATAAGCGCCAGACATTCCCTGCTGGCCTCGTCGATGATCGTCAGGATGCGGAACTTGCGGCCGTCATGCGTGCGCCCCTCGACGAAGTCGTAGGCCCACACATGCCCAGGATACTCAGGCCGCAGGCGGATGCATGATCCGTCGTTGAGCCATAGACGCCCGCGTTTGGGCTGGCGCTGCGGCACCTTGAGCCCTTCGCGCCGCCATATCCGCTCGACCCGTTTATGGTTCACCGTCCACCCCGCATGGCACAGCAACGCCGTGACCCGGCGGTAGCCGTAACGACCATATTGCTTTGCCAAGGCGATGATGTCCTCCGTCAGCGCCTGTTCGTCATCCGCCCCACGCGGCACTTTACGCTGTGTCGATCGATGCTGCCCTAGAACCCGGCATATCCGTCGCTCGGATAGCCGGACTGGCAGATCCCGTCGTATATGATCGATGCAGCGCCGTCGCCGCGCGGGGCTCAGAAGTTTCCCCGTGCAGCTTCCTGCAATATCAGCTTGTCCAGCGTCAGGTCCGAGATCGCCCGGCGCAGCCGTTGGTTTTCCTTCTCCAGATCCTTCATCCGCCGTGCCTGGTCGGTCTTCAGCCCGCCATATTCCTTGCGCCAGCTAATGGGATGGACGGCTCTCCCACCCCGGAGCATCGTTGTGCAACCGGCAGTCGAAGGAGAGGAATGATGACCATCGATGTACTTGGTATTGATCTGGCGAAGAATGTCTTCCAGCTGCAT
>NZ_NOIW01000219.1:0-3021 GCF_002708645.1 Sphingobium sp. IP1 | reverse complement strand
AGCCCGGCAGGACGTGTTCGATTACATCGAGATGTTCTACAATCCGGTCCGCAAGCAGGTCAGGAACGGGATGCTGTCCCCCGCACAGTTCGAACGGCAGCAGATTTTGAAAGCAGAAGGCGTCTAGAAAACTAGGGGCTACTCATTGGCCAATGTCCGCTGGCCGTTCCGAGCAAGCAGCATATCGACAAGTTGTTCCTCAGACATAGGATAACCAGCGGCCATCATATCACATCATAATCCATACCCGTTTATTTGGCTACGTCCGCTCTCCACCCTTGTAGGCAATTCGGCGGTCCGCATGGCCGATCAATGGCGTGACATTACGCCGCGCCCCATATTTCACGCATTTTGTTTCCGAATCGTTGCATTTGCAAATCAATCTCATTAAAGCGCCGCCCCAACATCCAGGGCGCCATGTTCAGGGCATGGCGAAATATGGGGGAAGTGCCTTATGTCCTTTGCATCGAAGAGGAATTTCGTCCGCTACGGTGCGGCGTCGATCGCCGCCTGCATGCTGCTGGCCACCACCAGCGCCCAGGCCCAGGCGCCAGCGGACGAGCCTGATGCAGACACGCCCGCCCCGGACTCCATCGTCGTTACCGGCCAGAATGAGATCAACGGCCTCAACCTCACTACCCGCGAAACGCCCCAGTCGGTCACCAGCCTCGACAGCCTGCGCATGCAGGAACAGGGCCTGACCGACATTTCCGAAGTGATGGCGCAGATCGTCGGCATCCAGACCAACCGCTCCAGCGCGCTCGGCACCGACGGCACCAACTATACCGCGCGCGGCTTTGCGGTGCAGAATTATCTGGTCGACGGCGTTGCCCGCCCGTCCAACATCTATGGCTTCACCGAAGATACGGCCGACATGATCGCCTATGACCGGATCGAGGTGATCCGCGGTTCGGCTGGCATGATGACCGGCACCGGTGAGCCGTCGGCGGCGATCAACATGATTCGCAAGCGCCCCGGCGCGGACCTGAGCGCCACGGTCGCGGCAACCATCGGCTCCTGGGACAAGTACCGGCTGGAAGGCGACATCGGCGGCGCGCTGACCGCCAGCGGCCATGTCCGCGCCCGCGTCGCCGGCGCCTGGCAGGATAATGATACTTTCATCGACCGCGAACATGCCAAGCGCCAGGCGCTCTATGGCGTGATCGAGGCTGATCTTGGTCCCAGCACGCTGCTGACCGCCGGCATCGAATATCAGAATTTCCGCAACGAGGGCGCCTCGCGCGGCGGCGTGCCCCTCTTCTTCACCGACGGCACGAAGACCGATTTCGCCCGCTCCACCAATGGCGGCGCCAACTGGTCCGACTTCAGCCGCAAGAGCGTCAACATCTTCGCCTCGATCGCCCATGATTTCGACGCCAACTGGCATCTGCAGGTCGATGCCGAGCACAAGTCGGGCTCCTATGACGAGACGATCGGCTATTATTTCGGCACCGCGATCGACAAGGAAACCGGCGACGGCGGCACCTTCTACGCCACCCGCTGGGCATCGGACCTGACGCTCGAAGCGGTCTATGCCAATCTGCGCGGCGCGTTCGAGGCGCTGGGCCAGGAACAGCATGTCGCCCTGACCGTGAGCCACACCCGTTTCGACGATGACCAGACGCCCTATCCCGGCTGGTGGGGTGGCAGCGACTATATGTATCCGATCAATGCCTATAGCTATTTCCCGACCGGTGACGTCGCCAAGCCCGACCTGACGCCTTCGGGCGGCACCGCCGGCAACCGGATCGAGACCAGTTCGATTGCCGGCGTCGCCCGGCTGAAGCCGATCGGCCCGCTCTCGATCATCGCCGGCGGCCGCCTCACCTGGTGGAAGCAGGACAGCTATGCGCAGGATGTCACCGGTCCCAAGGTCTGGACCCCGGTGGTCGATGAAAAGGCCGTCTTCACCCCCTATGCCGGCCTGGTGCTGGACTTTACCAAGACCCTCTCGGCCTATGTCAGCTATGCCAGCGTGTTCACGCCGCAAACATCGCGCACGGTCGATGGCGACGTCATCGCCCCGCTCGAAGGCAATACCTATGAAGCCGGCCTCAAGGCCGACTTCCTCGATGGCCGCCTCAGCGCCACCGCCGCCGTGTTCAAGATGCAGCAGGACAATTATGCTCTGGCAGATGGCCCCGGCATCTTCGCGCCCGATGGCAGTTCGGCCTATCATGCCGTATCGGGCATGAAGTCGTCGGGCTTCGAACTGGAGGTGAAGGGCGAAATCCTGCCCGGCTGGCGCATCGCCGGCGGCTTTGCCAACGCCCGTGCGGAAGATCGCGACGGCGTGCGCCAGATGCCGCAGATCGCCAAGAACAGCTTCAAGATGTTCAGCGCTTATACGCTGCCGGGCAATTTCAGCGCGCTGACGATCGGCGGCAATGTCGAATGGCAGGGCAAGACCACGGCCGACGGCGAAGGGCCGAATGGCGAAACCTACGGCCAGGGCAGCCTGGCGGTGGTCGACCTGCTCGCCAATTATCGCTTCACCGACCATCTCTCGCTGTCGGTCCATGTCGAGAATATCTTCGACAAGACCTATTATTCCGGCCTCTATCTCGGCAGCGCCCGCTACGGCGAACCCCGCGTGGTGAAGTTCACCCTGCGCGGCACGCTGTAAGGAGCAGGGGAGCGCCGCCTCCTGTCCCGCTCAAGGGGGAGGCAGCGCAGATGCTGCATGAGACAAGCTCGGCAACAGACCGCACCAGCCATAATCGACCAGATGCAGCCATCGTCACCCCGGCCTGAGCCGGGGTCCCGCTTCTTTATCTGTTGCATAGGAAAGTGGGATGCCGGGTCAAGCCCGGCATGACGGATGTGGGTAGGGCGGCTAACGACCAGAAGCTGACGTTCCCTACTCCCCTCCCTTCCAGGGAGGGGCCGGGGGTGGGTGCGCCGCGTAGCGGCGGTTTACGGTCGATAGGGCAGAAGCTCGCTACGCTCGCAACCCACCCCAACCCCTCCCTGGAAGGGAGGGGCTATGTCTTGTTTTCACCCCTTTTCGCCGGTCACTGG
>NZ_NOIW01000218.1:0-3161 GCF_002708645.1 Sphingobium sp. IP1 | reverse complement strand
CCCACGGGCCACGTTTTTTAACGGGGTCATGCCTCCAATAAGCCATCGGCCGCGACCCTCCCGGCCGCACCATAGCACGACCCGTTTCTACCGCGCACAGGCGGGCTCAGCCGGCGACGGTTTTTTAAGATGTCGCGCTCCTCTGTCATTCGGGCCAGATCGCGCTTCAACTGCCGGATCTCGGCATCCTTGGCAGCATCCCCCGATGCCACCTTCCCGAACCGCTTCCTCCACGAATACAGCGAGTGCCGCTCGGAAACCTCCGATACACGATAACCCCGCTCCGTAATCTGGGCCACCGCATCACGCTTGAACTCATCGCTGAAATTGCCATTCCCCATCGTCGCCTTCTGTCCTCAAAATTAGGACCCAAGGCGTCCAGAAATCTAGAGGCTATTCAACCAGACAGAGCGCAAAGTCCCAACGCCGGTCAAAAAGCCGCCGCGCGCCGATTGGCCTCAGGCGCTCCCGATATGCCAACCCGATCGCCTCAAAACGTCCTAACCGATGATAAACTTGGGAACTGCCGATAACGGGTTTCGGTTGTCGTGGTCAGGAGATGACCATGAAAGTCGAATTCGGTGCATTTGATGGTGGCATGGCCGGCAAGGTTCCGCCGGCATATCTTGAAAGTCATGTTGTAAGCGAGACCGACCGGCTGACCGACGTCATCCTCTGCCAGCCGCTTCATTTGACGCCCGTACCCTGCTGCGCCGTCACCCGTGAGGCTCTGGCTGCCGGCTTTACGACCGATGCCGCTGAGGCTCTGCGGCAGCATAACATGCTGGTAGAGGCGCTAGAGCGGCATGGCGTGCGCTGTCATTCCCTCGTTCCATCACCCGATCTGCCGGACATGTGCTTCACCCGCGACATCGGTGTCGCGACGCCATGGGGCATGACCGCCCTCAATCCAGCCATGCCGCACCGCCGAGGCGAAGTCGATGCGTTGCTGGAGACCTGTGCTGAGTGGAATATGCCAGTGCGGCAGATCACCCGTGGCACGATCGAAGGCGGTGACGTCTGCGTTGCGCGAGAGGGGCTCCTCATAGTCGGCCTGTCGGGCGAACGCAGCTGCGCCGCGGGGGCGGAAGAGTTCGCGGCGCCGTTCCGGGCTGCGGGTTGGGATGTGCTGCTATGCCCCTTTCATGCCGACCATCTGCACCTCGACACTATTTTCTGCATGGTAGAAAAGGACGAGGCGATCGGCTGCCTGGAGATGTTGGACCCGACGTTCGTCGAGGCTCTATATGAGCGCGGTATCAAAGTCATCCCGATGCCCACGGCCCTTTCGTCCTCGCTGGGCTGTAACATCCTTTCGCTGGGCGGGCGCCGAATCCTCACAAGCGCCACCGACGCGGTTGTCACGAGCGCGCTGCGCAAGGCGGGCTACGCAGTGGACGAGATCGACATCTCTCAGTTCGCTGCGTGCGGGGGAGGCATCCACTGCCTCACTCAGCCACTACGGCGCATCCCTGCCTGATGCCCGTCCATTTATCAAAAAGGAGTAGCAAATGAGCCAGACAATTGAGGCGCGCTTCGCAACGCGCGCCGAAGCCGAAAACGCGGTCGAACTGCTGGTGCAGACCCACGGCATCGAGCGCAGTGACATTTTCATCGCCGCTGATGGACCCGAAAATAGTGTCGGGGAGGAGATTAGTGGCGGCGACGCAGCTGCGCCGCTGGAAGAGGAACGAGACGATGCGGCTTTGCATTCGCCCATCCTGGTTTCGATTGACGTGAACGACGAAGCGAAAGTGGAGTTGATCAAAAGCGCGTTGGCAGAGGCAGGAGCCGATTAGGGCGCTATCCCGCTCACGATTGGTCTGTAGGAGCGCTTGATGAACGATACGGGCGGAGGCGAGCCCTATGCCTATTTCCATGGAACCAAGGCTCTGCTTGGCGAGCTATTTCGGCCAAGGCTCCAGGCCAATGGCCGCGCCGTCCTAGTCATCCACGAGTCGGACGGAATCGGTGGCAATGTCCGGCGCCATTGCCGCAAGCTGGCCGATCTTGGTTATACCGCTCTCGCAGCCGACATGCACGGAAATGGCGAGCCGTTAGAAGGCGAGGCGATGCGCGATGCGCTGGATGCGTTTCGCAACCATCCTGATCTTGTGCGCGGACGAGTGAGGGCCGGTTTTGACGCGCTTTTGTCCGCGACCGGCGTCAATCCTGCCGCCAGCGCCGCGATCGGCTTTTGCTTCGGCGGATTTACCGCTCTGGAACTGGCACGATCCGGCGCCGAGATAGCAGCGGCGGCCAGCTTCCACGGCCTGCTGACCACGGCTCGACCGGCGCAGGCTGGCGAGGTGAAGGCGCGCATAGCGGTGTTTACCGGCGCGCGGGATCCGCTCGTATCTAACGAAGATGTGGCGGCGTTCCAGAAGGAAATGATGCAGGCGCATGCGCACTGGCAGCTCACAACCTATGGCGACGCCTGGCATAGCTTCACCAACGAAGATGTCGATCGCCTCGACGACGCGCGCATGGCGTATGACGCCACCGCGCACAGCCTGTCGTGGCGCGCGCTGATCGATTTTCTTGACCTCAGTCTTGTCTCGCAGGGTATCGCTTAGGTTCCCGACGCGCCCCTTCCATAATTGGCCTCAGCCACGCAATTGCCAAGCGCTGTCGTCCGCCGCACCTCATATTGAATGCCGCCCCCCTCGATATGAATGAAGTTAGTTGCAGCTTCCATCTTCTCGACCCATTGCGACCATCTCGACCGCACGCCTGAAATGCCGGCACACCCGCTCCTCGCTCATCCGGAAACGCCGGGCTACCTCCGAGACGCTCATTTTCTGGCTGACCACCAGAATGAGAATGCCGCGTGTGAGGGCATCCATCCGCGCCACCGCCTCGTTGATACCTGGATCTGTCTCGCCCGCTGCTTCGCGGGACGGATGGCCGTCTTCCAGGGCTGACTTTGCCAGATAGCGTTCGATACGGGCGGCGCAAATGTCGTCAGAGACGCGGTCACGCATCCGCGTAACGAACCTCGCGAGACACCTGCTCACATCATGATGGTGGGCCATGGGGGAAACTCCTTTCAGGATGGCAGCCAGCCAATCTGGCGACCTCCACCCACCACCTCCCCCCTTCCCTTCTGAAGACCTGAGGGATGGCGACCACTGTTGTTCCGGGTCGCCATGGTCCGCATG
>NZ_NOIW01000217.1:0-3350 GCF_002708645.1 Sphingobium sp. IP1 | reverse complement strand
CAACTAGGGATGGGTGGTTGCGGGGGCAAGGGCGGATGGCCTTGCAGCGGGATGCAATCTATGAGAACAAAAAGGGAATCACGCAAGATGCGAATGGAGCAAGATGATGGTGACGGGGCGGTGCCAGTGTGGGGCGATCCATTATGCGGCGGAGGGCGAGCCGGTTTACAGCGCGCTCTGCCATTGCAGCGATTGCCGGATGAGCGCGGGCGCGCCGATGGTCGGCTGGGCGCTGTTCGCGCATAACAAGGTGACGATAGAGGGCGATCCGGTCACCTATCAGTCGTCGGACAATGCGACCCGCCATTTCTGCGGCACCTGTGGCACCGGGCTGTTCTACACCAACCCGACGGTCTTTCCCGGCATGATCGACATCCAGAGTGCGACGCTGGACGACCAGACGGTCTTTCCGCCGGCGGTGCATGTCCAATATGCCGAGGCGGCGCCGTGGATGGCGGCGGCGCATGACCTGCCCCGGTTCGATCGATACCCGTCGGACTGAGCGTGCAGTCGGCGTCAGCGGCGGCACGGTTCGTCGCTGACGCGGAACAGGGACGCGGGGCGGCCGGTTTCTCCCTTGCTCGGGGCAAGGAGTAGAAGGACCAACCCGATGAAGATCATCATGATCGCCGGTTTTGCTGCCCTGTCGATGGCGGCGCTGCCCGGTCAGGCCGGGGCGCAGCCGATGTCACCGCCGGCCCAGAACCAGGATCCCAATGCGGCCCAGCCGACCGGCGCGGTGCCGGCCGAGACGGGCATGGTGCCGGCGCCGGCGGACGTGCCGCGCGATCCGGCCGCGCCGGTGGGCACGGCGGCCAATCCTGTGACGGTGGGCGGCAACATGACGCCGCCGCCGACCGAGGCGAAGGCCTATCCGGTCTGCGGCAAGGGCGTGCAGGATGGTTGCGTCAATCCGGGCGAGGCGAAGAAGAGGATGCGCAGGCCGGGCTGAGATCGGCGGCTGTAGGGCCGGGCAGGGCGGCGATGAGGGCCGCGAGGCCAGTCCGGTCGCGCGCCGCGTCGGCCAGGCTATAGCCATCCAGCACGGTCAGGAAGGCGTCGACCGCCTGGGCCAATATGCCCGACAGGCCGCAGGCCGGGCGGATGGCGCAGGACGCGCAATCGGCCATTGCCATGTCCGGCTCGCTATGACGCACGACCGCGCCGATGCGGATATCGGCAGGATCGGCTGCAAGGGTAAAGCCGCCGCCGCGGCCACGCTGGGTACGAATAAAGACGCCCTGGCCCAGGCCATGCACCACCTTCATCAGATGATTGCGCGACAGGCCATAGGCATCGGCAATTTCCGGGATCGTCGCCCGTCCGCCCGGTACGGCGGCGAGGTGGATCAGCACGCGCAGCGCATAATCGGTGTGGCGGGTCAATTGCATCGCGCCCTCCTATCCTGCGGGCAGAGCGTCATAAACATATATTCAATTTACATCTTAAAAGATGCATATTAAATGAACCTTATCGAGTCCCTGATAAGGAGCCTGTCATGCGCGAAAATCTGTCCCCCGAAACCATCGCCATCGTGAAGGCGACCGGCCCGGCGCTGCGCCGCCATGGCGTCGAGATCACCACCCGCATGTATGCACGGCTGTTCGAGGATGCGTCGATCAAGGACATGTTCGATCAGGCGGCGCAGGCCAGCGGCGAGCAGCCCCGCCGGCTGGCGGCGGCGATCCTGGGCTTTGCCGAGAATGTCGACAAGTTGCAGGCGCTGGACGGCGCGATCGCGCGCATGGTGCAGCGCCATGTCGATACGGGCGTGCAGCCGGACCATTATCCCAAGGTGGCGGCCGCCCTGCTGCCCGCGATCCGCGAAGTGCTGGGCGAAGAGATGGCGACCGATGAGGTGCTGGGCGCCTGGGCGGAAGCTTATGGCTTCCTGGCTGATATCCTGATCGGCAAGGAACAGGCGGCCTACGCAGAGGCCGCCTGATATTCCGCCTGATCGTTACGCGGCGGGCGCGTTGTCCTCTGCGCGGAGCAGGGTGAGGCGTGCCTTGCCGACGTCGCGCACGGCGTCGACGATGAAGCCCTTGACCGCGACGTCCTCGCGACGGTCGGTTTCGATGCTGATCCAGGTGGCCGGGCTGGTCCAGCCCAGGCGCGCCAGTTTGTCGAGTGCGACCTGGCCCGCACCGGTGTCATAGGGCGGGTCCATGAAGATGAGGTCGAGCGGCGTCTTCGTCGGGCCGAGCGACAGCACGCTGGTCTGGCGGATGTCGGGGCGCAGGCCGAGCTTGTCGCCATTGGCGCGGATCGCGTCGATCGCCGCCTTGTCCTGCTCGACGAACAGGCAGGAGCCGGCGCCGCGCGACAGGGCTTCAAAGCCCAGCGCGCCCGAGCCGGCGAAGAAATCACCCACGGCCAGGCCCTCGAACGATCCCAGCCGGCTCGCCAGCATCGAAAAGAGCGTCTCACGCGTGCGGTCGCCGGTGGGACGGGTGGCGTCGCCCTTGGGCGCGACCAGCGGACGGCCGCGCCATTGGCCCGATATGATCCTCATTTCTGTGCTTTCTTCAGGCTGCTGCGGAAGGCGACCAGATCATGCTGGCGCACTTCCTCGACCGCGCCACCGGCCAGTTCTCCCAGTTCGAACGGGCCGTAGCTGGTGCGGATCAGGCGATTGACCTTGAGTTCGAAATGTTCGAGCACGCGGCGCACTTCGCGGTTCTTGCCTTCGGTCAGGGTCATTTCGATCCACTGGTTGCGGCCGGTGCGCCGTTCCAGATTGGCCTCGATCGGACCATATTGGATGCCGTCAATCTCGATGCCGTCGAACAGATCCTCCAACTGCTGCTGGCTGACCTCGCCAAAGGCGCGGGCGCGATAGGTGCGCGGCACGCCGGTCGAGGGCAATTCCATCTCGCGCTTGAACTCGCCATCGGTGGTGAGCAGCAACAGCCCCTCGGTATTCATGTCGAGCCGGCCGATCGGCATCAGGCGCGGCAGGTCGTCGGGCAGGATGTCGTAGATGGTCGGCCGTCCGGCGGGGTCGCGCTCGGTGGTGAGGAAGCCGGTCGGCTTGTGAAACAGGAACAGGCGCGCGGGGGCCGGCGCAGCGACCGGATCACCGTCGACGGTCACGCCATGGAGCGAGGTGAGCAGCGTTGCGGGGGTGTCGATCGTGACACCGTCCCTGGCGATACGGCCTTCCTCGATCATCCGCTCGATCTCGCGGCGCGAGGCGATGCCGGCGCGGGCGAGCAGCTTGGCGATGCGCTGGGGTTCGCCCTTGCCGCTGGTTTCCGCGGCGGCGCGGGCCGGGTGCGGGTTGGCGGTGTGGGGGGCGGCGGGCTTCTTGCTGCCGGGGCGGCGCGGCGGATAGGATGTGCCGGGCG
>NZ_NOIW01000216.1:0-3529 GCF_002708645.1 Sphingobium sp. IP1 | reverse complement strand
CGGCGCGACGCCGGACAAACATCGCAGTGCATGATAATCTCTGCGTTGCAGGGCATCGGATGCTTCTGCGAGCAGCGTGGCGAGGACGATCCTTCCGACGCCCGGCAAGGATCGCAGGATCGTCACGTCGCGCTGCTCATTCTGCTGCCCCGCGTCAGTATTTTCATTAGCGGCGAGTTGGCCTGTGAGATGGTCGATCCGGGCATCCGCGCCGGTAATCTGGCGATTGACGAGATCGAGGCGCAAGGCAACCGCTTCGAGGTGTCCGGTCGCTGCGTTGATCGTCCCAGGGGCAACCGGAATGGCGGTAACCTTCAGCTTTTCCAGTATCTGGCCGGCGGTGATCCGCCGGATTCGATAGCGTTTCAGCAATTTGGCGATGGTGGCTTCGCGGATGCGCTTTGAGGTGGTCCGCCTTCTTGGACAGTTTGGCGGCTGAGTTAAGCTAATCCCGGTTGTCGTTCACGCCGCCTGTTTGATCATCAGATCATGGGGGGGCATGCCCCCCATGATCTGATTGTCCGATCCGCCGATAGGCCTCGACCGGGGTTCTCCCGGCCAGGCCCGAGTGCGGACGCTGGGTGTTGTAATAGGTGATCCATCGGCCAAGGCCAGCCCGCAGCTCCAATCCGGTCTCGAAGGCATGGGGATAGACGCATTCGTACTTGAGGGATCGCCAGAGGCGCTCAATGAAGACGTTGTCCACCCACCGCCCCCGGGCGTCCATGCTGATGCGGACCTCGGCCTCGCGCAGCACGCTGGTGAACGCGAAGCTGGTAAATTGGCTGCCCTGGTCGGTGTTGAAGATTTCAGGCTTGCCGAAGCGGGCCAGCGCATCCTCCAGGGCCGCGACGCAGAACCCGGCATCCATCGTGTTCGACAGCCGCCAGGCCAGCACCTTGCGGGTCGCCTAGTCCATGATCGTCATGCGCCGGCGGCGGCCGCCTTCGGGGCGTTCAATCAATACCTCCTGCCGGTGCTTCGACATATCGATGGCTACCAGCACGGCGTCGGCGGGGGTAGAACTGCGCTTGGTCATGGTCGGTCCGTCTCCAAAGGGTTGAGTCGACAACTTCACTTTAGAGACCTGCTGGCCGGTCATGGCCGCCTTTGAATACGAGGGCGCTACGCGCCCTCGTATTCATCAAGGCATCGCGGCCGTCCAAGGAGCCGCTTCCCAATGTGCTATCGGACCGAACTGACCTCGAACACGGTGCTCGCCTGGTCGGGGGGATGTCGGCATTGAGTGGCATTACATCGCGCCGGGCAAGCCGACAGACAACGCGTTCATCGAGTCCTTCAACGGGAAGTTCCGGGCGAAGTGCCTGAACCAGCACTGGTTCATGAGCCTCAACGACGCTGTCCGAAAATGCGAGGCTTGGCGCAGAGACTACAACGAGGTGCGGCCACATAGCGCCATCGGCAACAAGCCGCCGATATCGCTGGTAAACCGGTCAGCGGCACATGACCGGCCACTGCCGGTAGGGGCTGGATGACGGCCAGCCAGGTGGTCCAAGAACGGGTAGCAGCTCAACACGGGTCAGTCTCTGGTCGCAGCTGGATGAAAGGCGGGGGGCAGGTCAATTCGGGCATACGGACTGGGCTTGGTTGTAAGTCGACAGATGTTTGTTGCAAGATCACCGAGGACGATCTCGCCTGGACGATCACACCGCAGCCGGCCATCGATCGAGTGCCATTTTGGCGATGGAGAGCAGTTCGTTAATCGTAGCGCCGTCGCGCGCTTGAACGGACATGCCTTCCATGACCGTATTGATGAATTTGCCTAGGACGGCCGGATCGGCATCGGCCGCAAGCTCGCCCTGTGCGGCGCCGCGATGCAGACGCTCGATCAGGAGGGCCTCCGCCGCGATACGCTTGTCGCGCAGCAGGCATTCGATGGCGGCGGACGCCGGCGACACGGCTGCCGCTGCCGAATACATGAAGCAGCCGGCCGGCGTTCCAGGCTCCGAGAACGATGACGCCGCTCGCTCCAGCAGGCCTTTGACGGCCTCGAAGGTGGACAACGCCGGGTCGTTGATGGGGGCATAGAGGTGGACGCTGAACGTCGCGGTATAGCGCTCGATCACCGCCGCGAACAGCCCCGCCTTGTTGTCAAACGCCGCATAGAGACTGGCGGCGGCGACGCCAGTCTCTGCCACCAGATCGGCCATTGAAGTCGCCTCGTAGCCGCGCTGCCAGAACAGCCGTACCGCCTTGTCGAGCGCTGCGTTAGTGTCGAACACGCGAGGGCGACCTGCGCCGCGACGTGCTTTCGTCTCTGTCATTTCTGGCGCCTGATATGGAATGATCGATAAATAATAGCTTGAACCTCGTCGCTGACATCGATACAGAACGATCGTTCAATAATCAAGGAATATCCCATGAGCCGCATCGTTCGAATCCACGAATATGGCGACGCCAGTGTCCTCAAGATTGAAGATTTGGCAGTGCCCGCGCCCGCGGCCGACGAGGTGCAGATCGCGGTCAAGGCGATAGGCATAAACCGCGCCGAGGTGATGTTCCGCAACCATTCCTACCTTCAGGAAGCCGAGTTCCCGAGCCGCCTTGGCTATGAGGCTGCCGGCACCGTCGTTAAGGTCGGCGCGGACTTGACCGGGTTTGCGAAAGGCGAAGCCGTCAGCGTCATCCCCCCGCTCGATATCGCGCGCTGGGGCACCTATGGCGAGGTCGCCAACGTGCCCGCCCGCCTCGTCGTCAAGCATCCGGTGGCGCTGTCGTTCGAGGAAGCGGCGGCCGTGTGGATGCAGTATGTCACCGCTTGGGGCGCGCTGGTGGAGCAGGCGAAGCTCGGCCAGGGCGATTTCGTCATCGTCACCGCTGCTTCCAGCAGCGTCGGCCTTGCTGCCTTCCAGATTGCGCGGATGGTCGGCGCGACGGTAATCGCGACGACGCGTACCGGCGCCAAGCGCCAGGCCCTGCTTGATGCTGGTGCACATCATGTCGTCGCGACCGAGGAAGAGGATCTGGTGGCGAGGGTGATGGAGATAACCGATGGTGCAGGTGCGCGCGTGGTGCTCGACCCGGTCGGAGGCCCGTCGTTCGAGCCGCTGACCGCGAGCATGGCGCGCGGCGGCATCCTGCTCGAATATGGCGCGCTCAGCGGCGAGCCGACGCCGTTCCCGTTGTTCTCCGTGCTGGGCAAGAGCCTCACGCTCAAGGGTTATCTCTACAGCGAGATCGTCTCGGACGACGCCGCCCTTGATCGCGCCAAGGCGTTCATCGTGGCGGGTCTGGAATCGGGCGCGCTCAAGCCGCGGATCGCGCGCACTTTCCCGCTCGACGCCATCCAGGACGCGCACCGCTTCCTCGAATCGAACGACCAGATCGGCAAGGTCGTCGTTACGGTCTGACCGGCAAACCTGGGGGAGCAAGCGATGGCTCCCCCCTCCCAGACACAGGATCGGACCCTAAGCGCCCAGGCCATCGTTGCTTGTGGCGCAGGCTTAAGAGCATGACCGCTCCTCCTCCGCGTGCCAGACCTGTCTCAGGGTAACATGGCGGCTATGCC
>NZ_NOIW01000215.1:0-3618 GCF_002708645.1 Sphingobium sp. IP1 | reverse complement strand
CTCTATCGCGTCCCGGTGACGGTGGATGTCGCGGCGAAAGGCCAGAAACAGGTCGCCCTGCTGCGCCAGCCCGATGTGCTGGTCGAGCGCCTCTATGCCGCGACCCTCGACTATCGCGACGGCAATGGCGGGTCACGGCCGATGACGCTGCGTTTGCGATTGCAGAATCGCAAGGCTGACGGTCTGGGACTCGCCATGCCATCGGGCCGGGTCGCCCTGTTCGAGACGATCGACGGCCAGCGCCTGCTCGCGGGCGAAACCGATATTGGCGACAAGGCGGAAGGCGAACGGGTCGATTATGATATCGCCCAGAGCGCCGATGTCCGCATCATGGCGGTCATCGGCGGCCAGTCGGCCAAGGCGCGGCGCTGGACGCTGACCCTCACCAATGCACGGCCGTTCGACGCGACGGCGGAAATCCTCATTCCCCATGACATCGCGCCGCGTCCGACCCAGATGGAGCGCCGCGGCAATAGCTGGGTCTGGCGCGCCATCATCCCCGCCAATGGGCAGGTCAGCTACAGCTATGACCAGAAGCTGCGCTGACCTCCTCAGTCGCCGGGAATGGGGCGGGGGCGGTGCGTCTCATCCAGTGCGACGAAGGTGAAGACGCCGCTGGTCAGCGCGACCGTTTCCGCGCCGCCGCCGCGAGTCGCCACCACGTCGATGCGGATCGCCACCGATGTGCGTCCGCGTTTCTCTTCCTGCGCATAGACTGACACCAGGTCGCCCATCAGGATTGGCGAGATGAACTTCATGCTCTCGATCGCGACCGTCGCCACCGCGCCCTGGGCGATTCGCGCCGCGACGATGCCGCCGGCAATATCCATCTGGCTCAGCACCCAGCCGCCGAAGATATGGCCATTGCTGTTGATGTCGGCCGGGCGCGGCACGACCCGCAATATCACTTCGCGATGGGGATCAATCGTCAAGCGGCACCTCGTCCTTCAGCCGGTCCATTACCTGGTCGTCATGCCCCGTCCCGGCGGAGAGGAAGACGAGCGCCATCAAGCCCGTTCCCAGCATGAAGGTCAACCAGACGCCCAATATGGTGGCGATGATCATGTGAACCGGCATCGGCCCGGTCCATAGCCGCAGGAACAGCAGGGCCGCGCCGACGCATAGCGCGCCGACCAGCGCCATCCAGAGCATGATCCGGCGGAATCGCGACCAGGCGATTGCCGCGATCCGGGGATCGTCCAGGCCCTTTTTCTCTGTCATTCTCTTGCTCTCCTCCCTTTTCTTTGCGCCGCGAAAGTGGGATCATCAAGCGCAGAGACAGTAAGTCCACAAAAGGAGAGCGGCCATGACCATCGCGGCAATCTTGCAGGGCAAGGGGCGCGACGTCGTCCAGGTCCAGTCGACCGACAGCGTATTGTCGGTGGTGACCTTGCTGGCGGATCGGCGGATCGGCTGCGTGCCGGTGGTCGATGGCGGCCAGGTGGTCGGCATCTTTTCCGAACGCGATGTTGTCTATCGTCTGGCCCAGCAAGGGGCAGAGGCGTTGAACCACACGGTCGCCGATGTGATGACCCGGCCCGCGATCACCATCGACGACCAGATGCCGGTGATCCACGCCCTGTCGCTGATGACCAAGCGGCGCATTCGCCATCTGCCGGTGGTGAAGGGCAGCGATCTGATCGGCCTGGTCTCGATCGGCGATCTGGTGAAGTTCCGCATCGACAATATCGAATCGGAAGCCGCCGCCCTGCGCGATTATATCCAGACCGCCTGACGAAGGCCGGGCGTCCGCCGGTCCGTCAGGCGGGCGCTTGCACCGGCGGCGCGCGGCGCACGATCAGGCGCACCAACTCCATCAGCGTGCCGCGCGCGCACAGCATCAGCGCCGCCAGGAAGGCGATGCCGCCAGCCGGCACCAGAATCGCCAGCCGGATCGGCGCAGCGAGCGGCGGCAGCAGGCGGTCGATCAGCAGCACCACGCCAGCCATCAGGATGGAGCAACCCAGCCCCGGCGCAGCGGCGCGGATCAGATCGATCGCACGCAGCCCCATCGGTCCGCCGGCGAGCCACGCGGTGACGATGGTCAGGATCGGGAAGGCGCCCAGCCATGCCCAGGCCAGGCCGATCGCCCCCCACTGGATTCCGATCAGGAAAGCGGTGGCCATCAATATCGCCCCGATCGCGGCGATTCGGGCGGTGGTGCCGGGGCGGCCCAATGCATTGCTGACCGGCGCAAACATCACCTGCAGCGTCATGAACGGCATGGCGAGCGCCAGAATCGCTACGAACGGCGCCATCTCCAGCCATTTCTGGCCGAACAAGGTCTCGACCAGCGGTTCTGCGGTGACGGCCATGCCCAGATAGATGGGGCAGGAGATCAGCATCAGCAGCCGCACCGCCTTGCAGAAGGACCAGGCCACCCGCGACACATCCTTCTGCATGCGGGCATAAGCGGGGAAGGCGACCTCGTTCAGCGGCGGGATGAACTTGCTGACGAAGATCTGGGTCAGGAACAGCGCCTCGGCATAGAGGCCGAGCTGATGCGGGGTGAGCACGCGGCCGCCAATGAAGATGTCGCTCTGGCTCTGGATGATCCAGAAGAGCTGGCTACCCAGCAGCGACGCGCCATAGAGGATCATCGCCCGCGTGCCGGTGAAATCGAAACTGGGAATCGGGCGAAAGCCGGTGACCAGCATATAGCCCAGTGCCTTCACCCAGAATCCGGTCATCGGTGCGAACACCAGGGTCCACACGCCCCAGCCCGACAGGGCACCGACCAGCGCCATCGCGGCCGACGCGATCGCGGCGATCAGGTTGATGAAGGCCGGCCGACGGAAATCCAGGGCGCGCGCGGTGATCGCCTCGGGAATCGCGATGAAGGGGGTGGAAAGATAGAGCAGCGCCTGCACCCGCAGCAGCTGCGCCACCATCGGCTGGTCATAATAGTCGGCGGCCAGCGGCGCGATCGCCAGTTGCAGCAGCGCCAGGCTGCCGTTCAGCAGCAGCATGATGGTGAAGGCCTGGCGCAGTCGGTGCGATTCCAGCGTCTCGGACTGGACCAGCGCCGCGACGAGGCCATAGCCATTGAGGAAGGTGGCGAAGTTCAGGATCACCTGGGTCATGGCGAACAGGCCATAATCGGCGGGATCGAGCAGGCGGATCACCGCCAGAGTCACCACCCAACTGAGAATCTGCGAGATGATCTGGCTGCCCGAGCGCCAGAATATCGCTTTCTTCACCCGAGCGCCAAATCCTGCGTCGGCGGCATCGGCTTCCTGTAACCCCATAGTCATCCTGTATCCCGTGGCGAAATGCCCGTGTTTCGGGGTTTAAACCGGAACCGCCAAAAAAATGTGAAATAAAATTGCAAAAAGCGTTTGACGGTTCGGGCGGGTCCGCCTAGAGGGCTTTTCACCGGACGGGGCGGCGCTGCTGAGGCGCTTCACTGACCCGGTCGCCCACATAGACGGACACTGGTCCTCCAGACAAGAGTTTGGGGAACACTGGTTGTCCGGTTTTGATGTCGGGTTGGCTCTTTGACATTGTGATTTAGATGAAGGGACATGTGGGCGGCGGCCCCGGGTTCTTACGGCTTTCAGGCGTAGGATGCTCGGTAAAATTTAGGCCGTTCCTATATGTCTCGATATATTCCACTAG
>NZ_NOIW01000214.1:0-3655 GCF_002708645.1 Sphingobium sp. IP1 | reverse complement strand
TAACGCTTCGAAACACGCGTATGCTGCACGCGGGTGGCTGGGGTCCACATCAAGATCTCCGGGTTGTCTGCAAAACCCCCGGAATCACACGAACCTCAGCCGCTCAACCCCTTTCGAAACGGCCTCTGACCTGAACCCGATCCTGCCGTAGATCGACGGTTCCTACACCACCCCGTGGGACACGACCTATCCAGCCTCAACCTTGAGGCTTTTTATTCAACCCAACTGGCCCCATTTTAAACCGGTGCCTGGCCCGTTTTTATCCCGGTGTTGACACGCGTCAAAGAGATCAGCCATAGGTGCGTCATACGCACAGGTTATGTGCTTGTCGTGATAATTGTTCTTCGCGTTCCAATCTCTCACATGGGCAGCCAAGCAGGGCATTAACATTGCGTTTGCATCGATGCTCGAACCGCTGACCAGCGGCGAGATTTCCCGATGCCAACCGAGCAGAAGAGAAAATTGGCATGTTTGAGACAACCAATCCCTACACCGGCGAGACCCTGAAGACGTTTGAGACGGCGACTGCCGGGGAAATTACCCAAGCTATCGGGGATGCCGATGCGGCTTTCCAGCAGTGGCGCATGACCTCATTCGCCAAACGCGTTGAGGTCATGCACGCGGCGGCGCAAATCCTGCGTCGTGACACCGACAAGTACGCGCCGCTCCTGACGGTGGAAATGGGCAAGCTGATCGCCGAGGCGCACGCCGAAGTCGAACTGTCCGCCGCGATCTTCGACTATTACGCGGATAACGCTGAACGGCTTCTGGCGCCCGAAAAGCTCCCCGTCACAGACCCTGCCGAAGGCGATGCGGTTCTCGTCCATGATCCGCTTGGCGTGCTGCTCGCGATCGAGCCGTGGAATTTTCCTTACTACCAGATCGCGCGGATCATCGCGCCGCAGCTTTCTGCGGGTAATACGATCCTGCTCAAGCATGCGGCGAACGTGCCGCAGTGCGCTGCGGCGTTCGAAGAATTGATGCTGGAGGCCGGTCTTCCTAAGCATGCTTTCATCAACCTTTACGTCGATCACGACCATGTACAGATGATCCTCGACGATCCGCGCGTGCAGGGTGTCGCACTGACGGGTTCGGAAGCTGCCGGCGCTGCCGTGGCATCGGCAGCGGGCAGGGCGCTCAAAAAGTCCACCATGGAACTCGGCGGCGCCGATGCCTTCATCGTGCTAAAGGACGCCGACCTCGAAAAGACCGTCAAATGGGCAGTGTTCGGCAGGCACTGGAACGGTGGGCAGGTCTGCGTCTCGTCCAAACGCATGATCATTGCCGACGAGGTCTACGACGAATTCCTCGAAAGCTATACCAAAGGTGTGGGCGCGTTGCGCATGGGTGACCCATTCGACCCTGAGACCACTCTGGCGCCGCTCTCTTCCCAACGGGCTGCGGATGGTCTCAGAGAAATGATCGCCAAGGCGGTCGAACATGGCGCCACGGCCACTGCTGTGGGTCCCGAAATTCCCAATCAGGGCGCTTTCGTGCAGCCCACCATCCTGACCGATATCGGCGATGATAATCCCGCGCGACACTGGGAGTTCTTCGGCCCGGTCTCGATGCTGTTTCGAGCGAAGAACGAAGATGATGCCGTGCGCATCGCCAACGATTCCCCCTTTGGCCTTGGCGGCTCGGTCTTCACGTCGGATACGGCCCACGGTGCCAAGGTGGCGCGGCGCATCTCGACCGGCATGGTCTTCGTCAACCATCCGACCATGGTCAAAGCCGATCTGCCGTTCGGCGGCGTGCGCAGGTCGGGCTATGGACGCGAACTGCTCGGTCTTGGCATCAAGGAATTCGTTAATCACAAGCTGATCGACATCGTCGATATCGACGCGCCATTCTGAGGATACCTGACTTACGGACTGCGCATATCGGCGAAGCCGACAGCGTTTTATTGTTTATGAAGCGAGGCCCCAATGCAGAGCACCATGAAAGCCGCCGTCGTACGTGAATTCGGCAAGCCCCTCGTGATCGAGGAGGTGCAGGTGCCCCGGCCAGGGCCGGGCCAGATCCTCGTCAAGATCGCCGCAACTGGCGTGTGCCATACCGACCTTCACGCGGCTGAAGGCGACTGGCCGGTCAAGCCGAACCCGCCCTTCATCCCGGGACACGAGGGGGCAGGGCATGTCGTAGCTGTCGGGCAGGGCGTAATCCATGTGAAGGAGGGCGACCGGGTCGGTGTGCCATGGCTCTATTCCGCTTGCGGGCACTGCGTGCACTGCCTGGGGGGCTGGGAAACCCTGTGCCACGAGCAGCAGAACACCGGCTACTCGGTAAACGGCAGCTTCGCAGAGTATGTGCTGGCCGATGCCAATTACGTAGGCCGCCTTCCGGACAATGTTAGCTTCATCGACATCTCGCCGATCCTGTGCGCCGGGGTTACCGTCTACAAGGGCCTCAAGGTCACCGATACGAAGCCGGGCGATTGGGTGGCGATATCAGGTATCGGGGGTCTCGGGCATATGGCGGTACAATATGCCAAGGCGATGGGGTTTAATGTGGTCGCGGTCGATATCGACGACGCAAAACTGAAGCTTGCACAGGATCTTGGCGCGTCGCTGACCGTCAACGCGCGGGATGTGGATCCGGTGGCCTTCATCACCAAAGAGATTGGCGGCGCGCAGGGCGTTCTGGTCACTGCTGTCTCCCCGACAGCCTTCCAGCAGGCGATGGGCATGGCGCGGCGCGGCGGGACCATATCGCTCAATGGCTTGCCGCCCGGTGATTTTCCCATCTCGATTTTCGACACTGTCCTCAACGGCATCACCGTGCGCGGCTCGATCGTCGGCACACGCCTCGACTTGCAGGAATCGCTCGACTTTGCGGCGCAGGGCAAGGTCAAGGCGACGGTCACTACCGATAGCCTCGAGAACATCAACGACGTCTTCGCCCGCATGCACAAGGGCGAGATCGAGGGACGCGTGGTTCTCGATCTCGAGAACGCCTAGCAATCCCTGCCTCGGTTTGCCGATCCCGTAGTTCGGGATGGCGCACCTGATCCGTTGTCGCTCACTTTCCCCGGTAGGCGACAGCGGAGCCATTCCGCCAGAAACACACCGCTAAGGCCCCCGGTCTGCTGGCGGCGATGGATGGCATTAATGCACGCTTCGGCCGCAATACCATTGTCCTCGCCGCCCAAGGATGCGGCGCTCGGTCTTTCGACACCAAGCGGTCCCAAAAAAGCCCGGCCTGGACAACCCGAATAGCGGAGATACCGATCGCCCGCTAATCGCGCCGATTTGCGTTGTGGAACAGCAAAATATCCGTACTGATTTACGCCTGTTTTCGTTCTGTGGGGACTTATGACGACCGGCATTCTTATAGCGCTGCTATTCGCAGCCTGTGTCATTGCGACCTACTATGCTTATGAAGTTAGAAAGCTTCGGGTAAAAAATCTGCTGCCGGCTGCCCCCGAAATTGAACAATTTCACATTGAATCAAATCAAGCCAATGAGGTCATTACTCCATCTTCAGTAATAATGTCTGATGGGGGCGTCACATAAAACGGGCACCGATATACGCTCTCATGACTGCCGTCCGAGACGCTGGCCGAGTTTACTCCTTCGCTGGCCGCTAGACCAGCGGTCGCATTGACCTTGGCGGGTGTGCCGCGGGCGCCTGATCGACGACGATTGATCACGCT
>NZ_NOIW01000213.1:0-3717 GCF_002708645.1 Sphingobium sp. IP1 | reverse complement strand
GTGAATCGACGTTGCATTGCAGCAAATGCGTAGTAGTAGATGAGTTCGGTCACTCATTTAAAAAGTTGATATCTGGTATGTCTGGCATTGTACCTGTTATCCTTTGTGGGGGTAGCGGCACCCGTCTGTGGCCGCGCAGTCGTGTTGTGCGACCAAAGCCATTTCTCCCGTTGGTCGGTGAGAATAGTTTGTTTGAGGCCGCGTTGGCGCGTTGCCCGGTGTCGGGCGGCTTTGCTGCACCGATCATTGTCACCGGGCATAAGCAACTCGCGCATGTCGAGGCGCAACTGGGCGAAGGCGGAGGCGCACAGGTGATTGTGGAGCCGTCTGCGCGGAATACGGCGGCTGCTATTGCCCTTGCTGCCTGTCGACTTCCTGAAGAAGCAGTGATGCTGGTGTGTCCAAGTGACCATCATATCGCCGATTCGGATACATTTGCAGTTGCCGCCCGTGCCGCTGCTGACCTGGCTGAAGATGGGTGGCTGGTTTCTCTGGGGATCGCTGCAACCGCACCTGAAACAGGCTTTGGGTATTTGAAGCGCGGCGAGGCAATTTCGCAGACTGGTTTTCGTACCGCCGAATTTGTCGAGAAGCCCGATCTGGAACGTGCCAAAGCGTTTTTGGCTGAAGGCATCTACGACTGGAATGGGGGTATTTTTGCGTTCCGGGTTAAGGATTTCCTGGCAGAACTGTCGCGGCATAGGCCGCAAATAGCAGCTGGTGTCGCTGAGGCGGTAGCCAAGGGAAGCGCGGATGGCCATCGCTTTCATCCTGATGCGGATAGTTTTGCCCTCGTTCCGAGCGATTCCGTTGACTACGCCGTAATGGAAAACACCGCGCGAGCAGCGTTGGTGCCAGTCGATATGGGCTGGTCTGATATTGGCAATTGGCATGCTCTGCACGCGGCCTTGCAGCGTGATGAAAGCGGTAATTCGATGCGCAGTTCTGGTGCGGTGGAAATGGTGGATTGTCGCAATGTGCTGGTCGACAGCGACGGTCCACGCGTTTCGGTGATCGGGTTGGAGGATGTCATCGTTGTTGTAGATGGTGATGATATCATGATTACCACGGTCGACGGCGTGCAAAAGGTCGGAAAGCTATCTGGCGCAATGAACCAATAGGGGCGAGCAGATGTTATCCGCCGTTTTGCCAATTCGACAAGTCGAGAAGCCATGGGGCAAGGATATTTTGCCAGCGCCATTCACTGCTCCGCAAGGCAAGCGCATCGGTGAGATCTGGTTTGAGCCGCCCGCGGCAATGCCTGAACTGCTGGTGAAATATATCTTTTCTCGTGAAGCGCTCTCGGTGCAGGTTCACCCATCTGATGGACAGACTTTGGCGAAGGGACTTGGACGCCAGGGAAAGGAAGAATGCTGGCTGATCGTTGCCGCCGAGCCCGGGGCAAAATTGGGTATTGGTTTCAACCGATCGATCGATCAGGAAGCGATGCGTGCCGCCGCGCTGGATGGATCGATTGAACAGTTGTTGACTTGGCACTCCGTTCGCGCAGGTGACTTTTTTTACATTCCTGCCAATACGGTTCACGCCATTGGGGCTGGCGTCAGCCTGATCGAAGTCCAGCAAAACAGCGATATCACCTACCGTCTCTACGATTATGGTCGGCCGCGTGAGCTTCATCTCGAAGAGGGAATGGGTGTCGCGCACGGCGAAATTTACGACCTCGCGCGCTGGCATCAGCAGATTCCGTCGCACGGATCTCATAGTCTGGTGGATGGGCCACTATTCCAGCTCGATCAGATCGAGGGCGCGCCGCCTTTGGAAGTGGCCACAAGGTATTCTGGCATGCTGCTTGTGATCCCGCGCGAAGGAATAGTCGAGCTTGGCAAGGAGATGATCATTCCAGGTGGATGCGCATTGGCAACGAGCCTAGCCGATATACGCTTTCGCGATGACAGTATTTGCTTGATCGCTAGCCCTCTTTTCTCAAGTACCTGAGTGGCAGTTCTATAGAGGGCGGCCATAGACTCAATGCTCGCCGAAGCATGGTGGTCACTACATGGCACGTCGATTGCTTTGATGGGGAACAAAGGACTTCATGATGCAGGCCGTTTTGATTGCAGACCTCATGGTGGATTCCGGCGTCGCCTTTGGCACCAGTGGTGCACGCGGACTGGTCTGTAAGATGACTGACCGTGTCTGTTTCGCCTATACCTGCGCCTTCTTGCAGCATCTAGGAAATATCGGGCAGTTCATGCCAGGGGCGGCTGTGGCGATAGCAGGCGATTTGCGCCCCTCCTCACCGCGCATTCTTGCCGCCTGCGCCGCCGCTATTCGCCATCTTGGTGGCGAAGTCGCCTTTTGCGGGTATGTCCCGTCGCCCGCCGTTGCGCTTCACGGCTTTGAACGTGGCATACCGTCGCTGATGGTAACCGGGAGCCATATCCCCGACGATCGCAACGGCATCAAGTTCAACCGCGTTGACGGCGAAGTCCTCAAGCATGACGAACTAGCCATGCGCGCGCAGGAAGTTACCCTGCCCGATTTGTTCGATGCCGCAGGCATGCTTCGCATCGCTCAAGATTGCGGTCCGCTCATTGATGTCGCTGGGCCTTATGTTGCTCGTTATACTGACTTTTTCGGTTTCGATGCGCTCCGTGGACTTAAGCTGGGTATCTACGAGCATTCCGCTGTTGGACGCGATGTGCTGGCGGAAATCAGTGCTTGCCTCGGCGCCGATATCATCCGCCTGGGTCGCTCCGAAACCTTCATCCCCGTAGATACTGAAGCGGTGAGGCCCGAGGATCAGGCCCTAGCCCGCTCTTGGGCACGCGAATATGGCCTGGACGCGATCCTTTCGACCGACGGGGATTCCGACCGCCCCATGCTCGCCGACGAAACCGGGGCGTGGATGCGCGGTGATGTTCTCGGGATTCTGTGCGCCCAGAGCCTCGGTATCAAAGCAATAGCTGTCCCGGTAAGTTGCAATTCAGCGGCCGAGCTATCGAATGCATTTATCGAAGTCCGCCGTACTCGGATCGGCTCCCCTTTCGTAATTGAAGCTATGAACGCACTGCTGGGCACCTTTTCTGGTGTCTGCGGATACGAAGCGAACGGAGGGTTCCTGCTCGCGACACCTGTGGATATGGACGGTCGAACGCTTGCCGCATTGCCAACCCGCGACGCGGTGCTGCCAATCCTGGCCGTCCTAGTCGCTACGTGCCGACAGAAAATGTCGCTGGGAACGCTGCAAGCCCAGCTTCCACCGCGCTTCACCTTCAGCGAGCGATTGCAGAATTATCCTACCAGTGACAGTCAAGCCTTGCTGGCCCGGCTTCAGGAAGGGGCGCGAAACGAAGTGCTAGGCCGCGCTAGCGCAATGTTCGGTGAACTGACCGGAGCGGCGATCGCGTTCGACGTCACCGATGGTTTTCGGATAGCCTTCGCAGGAGGGGACATCATCCACCTACGCCCCAGCGGCAATGCGCCGGAATTGCGTTGCTATACTGAATGTCCGACACCGGAACGCGCCGCCTCGCTCAACGTAGCCGTGTTGAAGATGATTGCGGCGCGCTGAAGATATGCATCATCGCGACACCGCTGCGACGGCGCTCGCGCCAGCCAGGCTTGAAAGAGGTGGCCTGGAGAATCTGGACAGCAGGATAAGTGGATTTTCTGCCTGACGGCGGCCAGGATGGCCGCGTGACAGGAGTAGCGATGAGTAAACGACCCCGCCGGAACCACAGCCCGGCTTTCAAG
>NZ_NOIW01000212.1:0-3727 GCF_002708645.1 Sphingobium sp. IP1 | reverse complement strand
GCCTCGTGATCCAGCACCATGCGCACCGCCCGTGCGCGAACCTCAGGTGCAAACTTGTTCGTCGCTTTGCTCATATCGGCTCCACTTACTCAGAAGTTGGAGCCTCCGGCAAACCCGGCGCGGTTCAAACCGCCGCAGCCACTCCTGCAACGCTACCTTCACCAGCCGGCGCAGCCCTGCGAAGGTCAAGGCTTTCTAATAAGCGGCCCAGCAAAGCTTGACAGACATATCTCTACTTAATTGGCAGATAAAGTCCTCTCATATCAGACGAGGACTTGGATATCATGGCGTGGACGCAGCGGTGGACGGATAGGCTGGCCCGGTTCAGGGCGGCGGCCCGGCGCGAATTGCTGCGCGATCCGACGGTAATCCTGTTCGAACGTGATCCCAGCGCAGCAAGTGTGCGAGAAACGGCCGGCGGTCGCTGAGATGTTGTCCAGACGCAATCTGCTGGGCGCGGCCGCGGGCAGCCTGCTGCTCACCGCCTGTGGCACCGCTGGCAAGGGCCGGCCCAAATTGCGGGTGTCGATCACCGGCAAGGGCGATGGCGACACCCGCCTGCTGTTCAAGGCGGCGGGCATCCAGCCCAAGGGCTTTGACCTTGTCTATAGCGAGTTCCAGTCCGGCCACCTCGTGGTCGAGGCGCTCAATGGCGGATCGCTCGACTATGGCGGGATGAGCGAGATCCCGCCGATCTTCGCCGCCGCATCGACCATCCAGAGCTTCCGCCAGATCGCGGTCGCCCATGGCGACGTCAATAACCAGGTCGTGCTGGTTCCGAAGGGATCGAAGGCGCGCTCCATCGCCGACCTCAAGGGCAAGCGCGTCGGCTATGTCCGCGCCACCACCGCCCAATATTTCCTGATCCGGATGCTGGAGGAGGTCGGCCTGAGCTGGGACGACATCACCCCGGTCGCGATGGGCGTGTCGGATGGCGCCGCCGCCTTCTCGCAAGGGGCGCTCGATGCCTGGGCGATCTATGGCTTTCCGATCCAGCGCGCGATCGCGACCGAGGGGGCGCGGATCTTGCGCACCGCTTATGGTATCCTGTCAGGCAACTATCTCGTCTCCGCCCATGTCGATGCGCTGGCCGATCCCGACAAGGCGGCCATCATCCGCGAATATCTGGCACTGGTGCAGCAGGGCTTTGGCTGGGCGGCGGCACATCAGGACGAGTGGGCCGGCATCGTCGCCCAGGATATCGGCGTGCCGCGCGACTATGTGCTCGATCAGTTCCGCCGCAAGAGCGCGACCTATGAACTGCGCCCGGTCACGCCCGAGGCGATCGGATCGCAGCAACAGGTCGCCGATGTCTTCTTCAAGGCCGGGCTGGTTCCCAAGCGGGTGGACGTCCGCCCGCTCTGGGATGCCCGCTTCAACGACGCCATTCCCAAGAGAGGCTGATATCATGGCGACCCAGGCAATTTCCGTGCAGCCGCAGCCGCCCGAAGGGCCGGTGCCCGCCGACCAGCTCGACCGGCTGACCCGGTTGCTCGCGGCCAATGCGGAGCAATATGACCGCAGCGCCGAATTCCCGCGCGCCAACTTCGACATATTGGCGCAACAGGGCCTAATCGCGCTGACCGTGCCGCGCGCGCATGGCGGGCGGGGCGCGTCGGTTTCCGAAGCGCTGCGGGTGCTGGCGGCGGTGGCGAAGGGCGATCCCTCGACCGCGCTGATCCTGTTCATGACCTATCATTATCATGCGACGCCCAACCGGGCGCGCGGCTGGCCGGCGGACATCTATGAGACGCTGGCGCGCGATGCGGTGGCGGGGCGAGGGTTGATCGGCGGGCTGCGGGTCGAGCCGGAACTGGGCACGCCCGTGCGCGGTGGCCTACCTGCCACGATCGCGCGGCGCACGGCCCATGGCTGGGCGATCAGCGGCACGAAGATCTACTCGACCGGATCGACTGGCCTCGACTGGTATTCGGTCTGGGCGAAGACCGATGAGGAAAGCCCACGCGTCGGCAATTTCCTGGTCCGGGCCGGCAGTCCGGGGGTGGATATCGAGCCGGCCTGGGATCATCTGGGGATGCGCGCCACCGTTAGTCATGCCGTCCATTTCACCGATACGCCGACGCCGGCCGACCATGCGGTCGACATTCGCCGGCCAGAGGAGTGGGGCGCGCCCGATCCGGTCCAGACGCTGTGGAATGCGCTCTCCATCTCGGTCATCTATGACGGGGTGGCGCGCGCCGCGCGCGACTGGCTGCGCGCCTATCTCAACGACCGGGTGCCGAGCAATTTGGGCGCATCGCTCGCCACTCTGCCGCGCGTCCAGGAGAAGTTCGGGGAGATCGAGGCGCTGTTGCAGGTCAACCGCACGCTGGTCCGCGACGCCGCCGCGCGGATCGACGCGGGCGATCCGCCGCCGGCGGTCGAGGCCAATGCGATCAAATATGTCGCCACCGCCAACGCCATCCGCGCGGTCGAGATCGGGCTGGAGCTGACCGGCAATCCCGGCATCAGCCGCCATAATCCGCTGGAGCGCCATTATCGCGACGTGCTGTGCAGCCGTATCCATTCGCCGCAGACCGACACCATCCTGATTGCCGCCGGTCGCGCGGCGCTGGGGAATTGAGCCCATGTCCCTGATCATCGCCAGCCAGATGGAGCCGGATTTCAACCGGAGCCTTGCCCGTCACCCGTCCGCCCCCGTGCTGATCGACGTTGCCGAGGACGCGCCCTGGAGCGCTGCCGACGAGGCCGACATATTGCTGATCCGCCCGTCTCCGGCCTGGCGCGCGCCGGAGGTGCGCCGCCCCGCACCCTGGCCGGGGCGCCTGAAATGGGTCTACAGCGCCTCGGTCGGCGTCGATTTCTATCCCGACTGGCTGCTCGACGCGCCGCTCGTCACCTGCGGTCGGGGCGTCGCGTCGGAGGAGATCGCCGATTATGCGATCGCCGCCATTTATGCCCATGCCAAGAATCTGGATGCCGTCACCGTCCGTTCGCGGGCGCAATGGGGACCGGCGCAGCTGGGGCGGGTGTCGGGCACGACCATCGGCATCATCGGCATGGGCGCGATCGGCGCGGCGGTCGCACGACGCGGCCTGGCGCTGGGGGCGCAGGTGATCGGCGTGCGGCGATCCGGCGCGCAGCCCAGCGTGCCGGGCGTGCAACTGGTCGGCGATGTCGGCACTTTGGTGGAGGAGGCGGATCATATCCTGCTCGCCGTGCCCGCCACTGCCCAGACCCGCCATCTGGTCGATGATACGCTGCTGGCGCGGGTGCGGCCAGGCGCGCACCTCATCAACGTCGCGCGCGGATCGGTGGTCGATCAGGCGGCTCTCGTGCGGGCGCTGGATGATGGCCGGCTGGGCTTTGCGACGCTGGACGTCACCGACCCCGAACCGCTGCCCGAGGGGCATGTCCTCTACACCCATCCCAGGGTGCGGCTGACCCCGCATATTTCCAGCAATTACCAGCTTGTGCGGCATCGCCTGCTGGAAAAGATCCAGGACGATCTGACCCGCTTCGTCCGGGGGGAGGCGCCGTCCGACATCGTCGATCCGGCGCGCGGTTACTGACGTCTGGATGACCGGGCACTAGCGCGTAGACTCATTACGCACTGCACCAGATGCGCACGCAGATGAGCTTGATGGCTGCGAGGAAGTTGGCAGGGTCTTTGTCATAGCGGGTGGCGATGCCACGGAACTGCTTGATGCGGTTGAAGAATCGTTCGACGAGGTTTCGCTGTTTGTAGAGCCACGGCGAGAAGGCG
>NZ_NOIW01000211.1:0-3744 GCF_002708645.1 Sphingobium sp. IP1 | reverse complement strand
CCCCTGCACAACGCTTGATGGATTTTGGTTGGGCCCATCACTCGACGAAGAATTCCCTCAATCAACGGCCCGCCTGCGACCAGCAGCTTGAATGGGTATCTCGCATGTAAATGACCGCGATTGGCCGTAAGGAGAACGGCAGGTATGGACCGCGGAAGGCAAACAACTGCCATTCTTAGGCTGGCGATGCAGGCCCCAATGCTTCGATAATACGGCAATCCGCAACGATGCCGCCATCGCAGGAATCAATTACCGCCTTCAGCTCTTTGCGAAGCGCCGCAAGGTCCGAGAGCTTGCGGTCAACTTCAAGTAGGTGCTCTTTGGCGATCCGGTCGATACCGGCGCAATCGCAGCTGCGGTCGCCCGAGATGCTTAACAGCGCACGGACCTGATCGAGCGAAAACCCGAGGTCGCGGGCCCGGCGGATGAAGGACAGTCGGCCAAGTTCCGCCTGCCCATAGTCCCGGTAGTTGCTCGTTGTCCGCGCCGGCTTAGGCAGCAGGCCGATTTTCTCATAATAGCGGATCGTCTCGATCTTCGTGGCCGTAGCCTTGCCCATATCGCCGATCGTGAATGCCATACCCTTGACCCTGTAGTTGCTACAGGCCCTATATAGCCTGTCATCACCGAAACAGGAGATGCATATGGCCGGCGGATGCTGCGGCGGATCACAGGACAATACCGAAAAGCTGAACGATGCGGCATGGCGGCGCGTGTTATGGATCGCGCTTGTGATCAACGCGGTCATGTTTGGCGTGGAGATTGTCGCCGGTGTCACTGCCGGGTCTGCATCGCTCAAGGCCGATGCGCTCGACTTCCTGGGCGACGCTGCCAACTACGCGATCAGCCTCGGCGTCGCGGGCATGGCGCTGGCGTGGCGAGCGCGGGCGGCTATGGCCAAGGGCGTATCGATTCTGTTGTTCGGGATTTGGGTGCTGGGCAACACGATCTGGATGGCGACGCAGGGCATAGTTCCAGCTGCTGAGACCATGGGGATCGTGGGCGTGATCGCAATGGTCGCGAACCTTGCCTGCGCCGCGATGCTCTGGCGTCACCGCGCGGGTGACGCCAACCGGCGCTCGGTCTGGATCTGCTCGCGCAACGATGCGATCGGCAATATCGCCGTGGTCGCCGCAGCGCTGGGCGTGTTCGGCACCGGCACGGGCTGGCCGGACATCGCTGTCGCAGCAATCATGGCCGCGCTCGCGCTGTCCGGCGGATGGCAGATCATCCACCAGGCGCGCGGTGAACTGAGGAGCAGGCCTATTCTCCGCCGAAGCGAATCCGCACCCCTCCGTTGAGGACAAACCCGTCGGTCGGTGCCCAGGCATCGACCGTCCATGCCCCCGCCGGTGCGCGACGCGGCAGGAGCAGCCGGTCATATTTCGTCTGCCGCACATTGAGCAGGTTTTCGGCATTGAGGAACAGGCTGACCTTGCCCAATATCACTTCGCCCATAGCGCCGAGCTGGACATAGGACCTGCTTTGCGTCCGGTAGGGATTGTCGTCCGGTATAGTATGCCTCGATCCCGAAACGGCCACGCCCTTCCTTCTCCCACATTCCGACAAGGCCCGCGCTGTCTCGGGGCGTCAGTGGTACGATCCGCCGACCAGAGCCATCGAGATCGGGTTCATTCGCGGCGACATGCACGTAGCTGCCGGTCAGAGACAGAGCCTGCCAGCGATAACGTAGCAGCACTTCGGCGCCGCGCGTCCGCGTGACGCCATCGGCATTGATGAGCGTGACATGATCCGCGTCCACCGTCTGCAACTGTTGGGCATGGTCAATGCTCGAGGCAAACAGGTTGAAGTTCGCTTCGAACGGTCCGCTGGCGTAGCCGAAGTCGATCGACCCGCTGTTGGCAAACTCCGCTTTGAGCTTTCCATAAGGCAGAAGGCGCGCAAGGCCATTGGCCTCTGTCTCCTCGACAAACGGTGTCGGCGCGTAGAAGCCGCGTCCCAGCGACGCACGGATCGTCCAGGGCCCAGGGCGATAGAGCGCGGAAAGGCGCGGGCTGACATGTGAGCCATAGTCGCTATGCGCATCCCAGCGCAGGCTCCCCGCCAGGGTCAGCCGGTCGGCCAGTTCCTGCTCACCCTGCACGAAAAGCGCGGGCACGGTATAACTGTAATCGAAGGCTGAGAACGCTTTGGACCGATAGTCGTCCAACTGGATCGCAGCGCCTGCCAGCCATGTCGTCTCGCCTGCCTTGCCGCCGAGCGAGGCCTCAGCGAATGCCGTGCGGTGGCGGTCATTCTCCACTGTCTTGCCGAAGACATGGCGATGCGATTGGGTAACGCCGGACGCGCGCAAACGCAGCGTGCCGATGCCTTCCAGCGGTGTTTCGGCCGTGAGGCCGAGGTCGTAGCGCCGGCTGTGCAGCGTCTGCGCGAACGGCGATCCGTCCGGCGCATTGGCTTCCGGCATCGTTCCGCCGTCGCGCTGCTCCGCCATCGCGCCGAAAGTGACCAAGGCTTTGGTCCCATCGGCAGTGTTGACAAACAGACGGGGCCGGACTGTGAAGCGCTCATAGCCGGGCATGTCGGCCCAGCCGTCATCGTTCAGATCCTGTCGGCTTTGACGGTCATAGCCAGCGGTGACCGAGGCACTGAACACGCTGCTGAGCGGCGCGGCGACATACCCCGTCACATCCTGTCCGTCACGACTGGTAGCATTGAGCAGGAGTTCGCCTTGCGACTCGCTGGCCGGACGACGCGACACCAAATTGATGACGCCGCCCAGTGCTGAGGGACCGTAGAGCGCCGATGCCGCGCCCTTGATGATCTCCACCTGGCCAAGATCGGTGGGCGGGATTTGCAGCAGACCAATGGAGGGTGTCTGCCCACCATAGAGGGGCAATCCGTCGGCCAGGATCTGCGTGTAGCGGCCCTTGAGGCCTTGGATGCGGACATTGGCCGCGCCTAGCGCGGGCGATGTGGTCTGAACCCGCACGCCCGGCGTCTCGCTGACGAGCATGGCGATGTTGCCGGGGCGCATGAGGAGCTTTTCTTCAATCTCCTCGCGATTGATGACATCGACACGGATCGGTTCGTCCTGAACCCTGCGCCCCGTCCGTGTCGCCTGGACCACAATCTCGGTCTCAGCCTCCTCTGTGTGGTCGGCCTGGACCTGTGCTTGCGCATAGGCTGTACCGGCCATCATGGTTGCAATAACCAGCGCGCTGCTCCCGACACAGACCCTGCCGGCACGAACCATCAAACTCACATTGCCCCCGTTCCTGCCCGACATCTGACGCCGGGTACGGAAGGCTCCATAAGACCTGTAGCGACTACAGGGTCAAGAACGGTTTTCAGGATCTGCTATTGGCCGTTGAAACGTCCGGGACGGTGCGCATTGCGTCGGGAGCGCGCGTAGGCCCGGACATTCTCCTGACGGTAACACCGGCAGCCTTGTGTAAGCCGCGCAGCCGATGATGACCTTCAGAAGGCAGCGTGACAGGTCAAGCAGGAACAGTTATCAGGGGGCGCCGAGAATAGAGTAGCAGGGTGGTGTCTCCTGCGCCCGCATATCGTGGGTTCTTCCCTGCCGCGGCGTCAACCTGACCATGTCGGGAAGACGCCTTGTTATGACAGGGCCGTGCTTTCCGATGGAAAAATGCTGATTCCGAGGGAAGCCGCCCCCTCATTCCGAAATGATGCCGCCCCCCTGTTCCGAGAATTACTCGCCCCCTGATTCCGAGATGATGTCGCCCCCTTTGCGGGGATGACGATGAAGGTCCGCTG
>NZ_NOIW01000210.1:0-3772 GCF_002708645.1 Sphingobium sp. IP1 | reverse complement strand
GGGAAGGGGTGGTCGATCCGAGGCGGATTGGCTGTTTCCTTTAAGGAGTATCCACCATGGCCACGCTTGCCCAGCATATCGATGTGCCCCAGGTTTCCGGCGCCTACAAGGTCGACATTTCCCAAGGCCGCAACATCGGCAGGGTCTCATCGGAATGGTATTCTCGTCCCGACGACGAGAAATTCCTGTCGCTCAATGACCTCTATGACAATGTTCGGCGCCGTGCCGACCGCGCTCGCACCCGTGTCGTCGAGAGCCGTGATGTCCGCGTCGAGGCGAGGATGGACAATGCCGAACGGCTGAGCCTGATCGTACCGGGCGAGGCCGAGCCGATCGCGCCCACCAACTGGTCGTTCGGACAGCTTTGCAGCCTGGTCGGCGCACCGGCCTCCTATCTGCGCTACCTGCCAGCCTCTCTTGCAGGCATCAATCTCCAGCATGGGTTGCTCAGCCATCGTGGCGAGCAGGTGAAGCTGCTTAACACCCATGAAGGGCGGTCCGAACTGCGCGCCGTTACCGGACCCGACTATGGCCGTATCTGGGATCATGAACTGGTCGCGGCCGTGATGAAGATCGCCGGGAACGGGGTCTCGGACACGCGCTGGAAGGTGCCGGGCGTTCTCGACTGGGGATCGATGCGCTATAACCCTCATGTCGACGTCACCCGCGAGACCACGACGCTCTACGCGTCCGATCGCGATGTTTTCCTGTTTCTGGTCGACGATACGCACCCGATCGAGGCGGGCAAATTGCCCAATGGTGAGCCTGATCTCTTCTTTCGTGGCTTTTACTGTTGGAACTCAGAGGTCGGCTCCAAAACACTGGGAATAGCCACTTTTTATCTCCGCGCCGTGTGCATGAACCGCAACCTGTGGGGCGTTGAGAATTTCGAGGAGATCTCGATCCGGCATTCCAAGTTCGCCGCCAATCGCTTCGCGCACGAAGCCGCGCCCGCACTCGAAACTTTCGCGGACTCCTCTGCTGTGAGCTTTGTCGAGGGCATCAAGACCGCGCGGGGCCGCATTGTCGCACGCTCGGACGAGGACCGTGAGACGTTCCTGCGCAAGAATGGGTTCTCCAGAACCGATACCGCCAAAATCATTCAGTCGGTGATTGCCGAGGAGGGGCATCCCCCCGCCAGCCTGTTCGACTTCGTTCAGGGCATCACCGCCCACGCTCGCGCCAGGTCGAACCAGGACACAAGGCTCGAAATCGAAGGCAAGGCCCGAAAGCTCTTCGCCAAGGCGAACTGACCTTCCGCGTCTCGCGGGACTCGGCCCCCGGCCACTCCGCGCGGCGCCAGCTAAATTCACCCCGATCCCCCCAGGCGGGCCGCCTCGATTTCGGTCGGGGCGGCCCTTTTCGTACCGAAAGGATATCATCATGATCGCTTCCTCGCACATCGCCTTCCAGCGCTTCACCATCGACGTCGAATTTTCGAGCGGCGGCGAACCCTATGCGACCCAGACCTATGAGGTCGAGGCCGCCGACTGGTTTCTCGCCGAGCGCGAAGCGCTCGAGATGTCGGTCAACAGTCCCTACGACAATGCCCGCATCCCGGATCTCACGCGTCGCGCGATCGCCCGATAGGCATCCCTTTTCCTCCCGCTCCCCGATCCCCGGCTTCCGGCTGCTGCCGGAGGCAGCGGCTTTTCCGCGCCATGGGAGGGAAGGGGGGCGGGAGAAATGGGCCGGGGGCGCCCGATGCACAAAACCCGGCCCCTTCGCATTCCACGAGGAGAACAGCCTTGAACACTCCAAAGCCAAGCCGCACTGCCTCGCTGCCGCTTTCCCTCATTACGCCGGGATATAATCCCAGGCGCTATTTCGACCGCAGTAAACATGACGAACTCGTAGCCTCGATGCGCCTGCGCGGCGTGCTTCAGCCCATGCTGGTTCGCCCTATTGGTCATAGTGACGACGCCTTTGAGATTGTTGCAGGTGGCCGCCGTTTTCGGGCAGCTCTCGAAGCCTTCGGAGCCGAGGGGCAAGTTCCCGTTATCATCCGCGAGATGACCGATCAGGAGGCACTCGAGGCCGCGATCGACGAAAATGATGTTCGCGATGATGCGTCGGAAACCGAGCAGGCCGATGCGGCTGTCCGTGTCCTCGCCGCGTGCCATGACGACCGCGCCGAGGCCGCGAGGCGTCTGGGCTGGTCCAAGGCCAAGCTTGATCGCCGCCTTGCGCTCGCCAATCTCTCTGAAACCGTGAAACTCGCCCTGGACGAGCGCCGGATCAAGGTGGGGCACGCTGAACTGCTCGCGGCCGTTCCTGCCGACAAGCAGGACAAGGCGCTGGAAACGATCCTCGGCTCCGGCCTCGACGTCGGGAAGACGCGCGATCTCCTTATGCGTGTCACGCAGGATCTCGCCAGCGCCTGCTTCGACAAGACCGAATGCATGACCTGTCCCTTCAATTCCGCGGCCCAGCGCGCGCTCTTCGAGACCCATATCGACGACGGTCATTGCACCAACACGGGATGCTTTGAACTCAAGACCCAGACCGCCGAGATGATCCGTTTCGAAGAAGAGGAATGTGCGCAAAGGGCGGCAAGGGCTTCTGCTCCACCTGCGTCAGACGATGCTGACGATGACTATGAAGACGACGCTATCGACGACATCATGGCTGACCCCCGCGAGCCTTCGATCTATCAGACCGAAGCTGCCACGGAGAATGCGGCGAGCGTGCGTGCTGCTTCGCCTTCGGCGCGGAACACGTCCAGCCCGGCGGCAACGACCAAGGCGGGCGTCTCCGCCCAATCGATCGCCGCGCGAACCGCGGACCTGCGCGAAGCGACCTGGCGCACTGCGCTCGCCCGAACCCTCGCGGGCAATCCCACGCACGCCCATAGCGCGGTCCTGGTCGCGGCAATGTCCGGGACGCTTCCGCAGATCAAGGCCGACACATTGAAGGCGCGCGCTGGTCTGCTGGTCAACGCTATCTTTCCGGACCTCGACTATCGTGCGCAAATTAAGGAAATCCGGGCGCTCTCGGATGAGCAAGCGGCAAATGTCCTGTCGGCCATCGGCGCAGCCTATGCCAGGGATACGTCGAGCTTCGGCCATGTCGCCGACCTTGCGCGGGCCTTCCACGTCGATCTGCGGGACGTCTGGCGCGTCGATCAGCCGTTCCTCGAACGCTACACCAAGGACGAACTCAAATTCATCGCGCGGGAATGCGGTCTCGTAGCGCATATGGGCGAGAAGGGGTTCGCCAAGCTGCTGGGCTCGAAAAAGCCCGAGATCATCGCGGGCATGCTCAATCGGATCGGGTTCGATTGGGCCGGACGGCTGCCCAGTTGCATGACGCTCGACGGCCAATATGGGCCGCCCCCGGGCGAAACCGCCCGCCAGGATGACGCGCAGACCGCGAAACTCGCTGCCTGACCCTCTCGCCACCCACCAAATAAGGAACGACAGTCATGCTGATTGCAAGCCTGCTCCCGCTGCTGAGCCGTTATTCGCTGGGGTTCGATCTCGTCTCTGGACCCGATGAAACCGTCACCCTCACGATCGTTCCGCGCAAGGCCGAAGGTGCGGATCACAACCTGAGCTCCGGCGAAAGCCGGCCAATCTCCATCACGGCACGCGCCGCAGAGATTGATGCCGAACTGGCAAGGGGCACCGATGGCGCACTTGGCCAGCTTATCGCCTCGCGCAAGACGCTCGCAGACCAGATCGCAGAGCAGGAGGAGGCCGCTGAAGCCGCAAGGGCCAGTTCTGCCGAGGCGGCGAAGGCGAAGGCCGCAACCGTCAAGCCGACCCCGCCC